>JAZKGK010000281.1:957-10174 GCA_040385915.1 Bacteroidota bacterium | reverse complement strand
GCAAACCAATTGATAACTTTGGTAGGGTGAAAAGGAGAATTAAATAAAAAGAATATGAAACCAAGAAGAATAGTAAGGCAGCTACTCATGTTGATGATTGTGGTAATCAATGTCGGTTGCGATCAGATCACAAAAAACATTGTTCGGCAAGAAATAGGTTATAGTGAGCATATTATGGTGATTAACCACCTTCTTACGCTGACTAAGATTGAAAATTCAGGCGCGTTTTTAAGCTTAGGCGATTCACTCGCTGAGCCGTTAAAGTTTATTTTACTCACTTTGTTGCCCTGCATGGCAATGGCTTTCGGACTGTATTTTCTATTCAGCAAAACAAATGCGGCCAAAATGTTTCTGGTTGGTCTATGTTTTGTTATTGGCGGCGGTATCGGTAATCTTTACGACCGACTATTATACGGCTCCGTTACCGACTTTCTGCACATGGACTTCGTGATTTTTCAGACGGGCATCTTCAATATGGCCGATGTTTCTATTATGGTTGGCATGGGCATACTAATTATCCATACGTACTTGATGCCAAAACTGGCATTGTCAACAGACGCGAACCGAGAAGAAGACAATGAGCCAGAAGGGAATTATAGGGGAGGCACTTGATACAAGTGAAGCGCCCCTTTTACCAATACAAGGTAATAGGGGCGCTTTTAGGTTAAACCAGGTTGGGGTTATCACCAGTTCTACAAACTTCTGCGGTTTCGGATGATAAACATCTTTGACTTTTCAGTAGTTAGCGTGATGAATATTCATTAGAAAGCATACCGCAAACCGATCTGGAACTGATAAGGATCGCCGGATGGATTGGCAACACCAGCCGTATTTACCCGGTAGTTAAATTGTTTGGTTGTTGCATTAAATCCTGGAACCGCCGGAACTGCTGGAGTCGTAGCAGTGGCTGGCGTACCCGGAATACCTAAGGCGTATAAAGCCTGGGTTCCAAGCGATCTATTTGCGCCCTTGTTTTTATCAAATACGTTGGCCAGGTTAAATACATCAGCTGAAAGCTCGAGGCTGTGATTTTTATAGAACTTCAATTTTTTGCTTACACGCAAATCAATGATACCATAAAAGTCGTTGATACCGCCGTTTCTTTCGGCCATTTTACCTGAATAGGCAGTGATATAATCTTTGATGCTTTGGCTGGCATTCGGATTATCCATGATGGCTTGCAAACCAGTTCTGACATTTTGAGGTACTTCAGCGCTGTTTTTATCAAAAATATAGGCCAGGTCATTGGTGCCTGCCACAAAGTCGGCATTACTGTTAGCACCTGATAGCAAGCTGTATCGTGTACCGCCAATACCCGAATAACGAACACCTACGCTAATCCCATAAAAAGTAGGCAAGGTTCCATAAATCACTACTTTATGACGGAAGTGATTATCTGAATAGGTCATTTGGTTCAGGTTACGCGGATCATCTTTTACTGGCAAGGATAAGGTAGCGGTATTGGCCACATTACCGTTGTAAGAAGTATTGTCCTTGGTGTCATTCCAGGTATAGCTGGCCGAGATTTCACCATCTCTGAAATACTGGTAGGTAGCGTCTAAAACTACGGCAAACTGGTTAACCTTACCTTGGCTATTCAACTCCAATACACGGCCTAGCTTATTACTCACCCGACCCTGTAACCAATCTCCTGATCCATTGGTTGGCATGGTACTCAAGGGTACATATACCCCACGACTGTCTTCTTTTTCCAGGGTAAAGAAAGGTTGAGCAGCCATATTTCTATCTACATACATATAGTTATGGCGACCCAAAGTAGCATAACCTGTAATGCCTACCTTTAATTTATCAGTGATATAACGGTTATAGGATAAATTGGCTTTGTACATGACTGGCACCTGCGCATCAGCCGCATTGGTATTGATGGTGGGCAATTGAAATTGTGTCAGCGAGGGTATGCTGGAATAATTGCTGCGATAGGCGGCAAAATCCGGGGTTGGAACATTTGGTGCTCTCACATCAACGGTAGCTAGATGCTTCCCATCGAAAGTCAGGTTGTTAATAATGGCGTAGTTATTAATATCTGAAGCAAAAACGCCACCACCCAAACGGATAAAGTCCGTGTTTTTCTCGTTGATATTCCAGCTCAATTGTAAACGCGGCTGCACTACGAATGACTTCAGTTTATTATCGGTACGTAAGCCTAACTCATCCAGCACCAGTTGATTTAATGGGGCAGCAGGGTAGTTGGCGTAATCCAATCGTAAACCAGCGGTCATATCTAGTCCTAAGGCCAGTTTGGTCTTCATCTGACCGTACATTCCCAGGTTTAAGGTATTTCCTACCACACTTAGGTCGGAAACCAAAGGCACTTCCCGGTAATAACGGTACGGTTGTAAACTTTCAAATTTGTCTAAGGCAGTTTTACCAGCATCAACCGTATAGTGGAAACGGCCATTTACCTCGCTACCATATACCGAGTTTGCCCGGGTATACATCATATCTAAACCCAGGGTGTATTCAACTTTGTCGGTATTGAAGTAAACGTTATCAACCAGTTGAATTACATTATTGTCAAAGCCTTCCTGGGCAAAGCGATGCCCCCCCATTTGAATGTTAGTAGATCTGTTGGCACCATCAATAGAGGAAACCACCCCTTCTACAATAGATCGGGGTATATTGGCTTGGGGCAACTGATCGCCAGGAGAACTTTTTTGGTAGGTATACAGGTGTTGTAATTTTAATTCGTTGGTGAAGCGAGAGTTCACTGCGGTACGCAACGAGATTAATATACTGTTATCAACATTGTAATCATTACCGGTTGATTCGAAGATGTTAATGGCGGTATTATCAGTCAAACCTAATTTATTTCTATCGCTGGTAAAGTTATTACGGATAGTCAATAAGTTTTTACTGTCAATTTGCCAATCCAAGCGAAGGAATGCAGCGTCTGAGCCCCGGTTTTTATCAAAAGAACCGTACTGAGGTGTATTGGCAACCCCGTATTTACGTTGAGAAATGTCTACAAATTTATCAACGGTAGCCCGGGTAATATTGAATCGGTTCTCATCAGCCGGTGATTGAACGTCAGCAATCACCAATGAACGATTGTCCTGCTGGTGATCCCACACTAAAAAGAAGTGCAGTTTGTCTTTAATAATGGGTCCACCTAAAGAGAAGCCATATTGATAAGTAGAGTAATTGTTAAACCGTTTGTTGCCTCGGATATCGTAAGGGCTAGCCAGTGAATTAGCACGGCCATATATAAAGGCACTTCCACTCAAAGTGTTGGTACCTGATTTGGTTACTGCACTTACAATGCCACCGCCACTTCGGCCATAGGTAACGTCGTACTGGTTGGTGACTACTTTAAACTCACGAACCGCCTCAATGGAGATGGAATACGGCGCACCACTTCGGCTGGTGGTAGAGCCAGCCGAGGTGGGGTTTTTAGAGTTCATCCCATCAATGGTATAATTGGTAGAAGAACCCAACTGCCCGGAAATGTTACCGCCTCTGCTTAAAGGAGAAAGATCCATTAAAGTGGTGAAATTACGACCGTTGACGGGCAATTTGGTTACTGCGCGAGCCGAAATAGCGGTCGCAGCACCCAGATCTTCAATCTTATTTTTCAAGCCCGAAGCAGTTACTTGCACTTCTTGTAAGGTTTGATTGCTCTCTTGAAGGCGAACATTTATCTTTATTGCATCACCCTGGTTAAGCGCATAGCCAGTTTTTTTCTGTTCGGCATAGCCAACAAATGAAATAGTAATGGTGTAAGGGCCACCCAAAGGCAGCTGTTTTAAAATATACTCTCCTTTGGCATTGGTAACTGTTCCGGTAGTAAAACCAGTTGATTCGTTCCGAACCTGAACATTGGCTCCTGGAATAGAACCGTTTTGATTATCTGAAATTAATCCGGAAATGGATGCTTGCGTTGTTTGTGCTACTCCATAATGGTTAGCAAAACAGCAAAATAGGAAAAGTAAGGCAGTCAGAAATAAAGGTTTTTTCATTGGTGGATTTGTGGGTTTTATCTAAAAGTGGTGCAGGTACTCCATGTTTCCTAGGGAAACATGGGCTGGGGATTGCCCCGAGTTCATACAATAAATTAGAATATTGCCACAAATGAAATATAATTTATCCAGGAGTTGGTTATTGAAATATTATCAAATCGTGATAGTTTGCCCTATTATCGCCCCAATTGGCGGATCAAAACTAAGTTTGTGTTACGAAAGACAGACATCAGAATTATTCCTGCTATAGTAAAGATACAGATCACTCCTCCGATACTGGACATACAGTCATGCTGGGCAAGGACACAATTTTCATCCCTGGCTAAGTTCTTCTAACTCCCGGAGATTCTCTTTCAACGCAGCTGTGTGTGGATCATGGGAAATGTTAAAGCCCCATTTTGCCACTGCGTATATCAAAAGCACAGTAATGACTTGTACACCAATAAATAAAAGCGTTTTGGTTATACCATAGTCATCCACTTTTCGGAGGATGAGTGAAATGCCGAAAAGAACGCCAGCAATCATACACAACTGCCAGATTTTACCCATCGCTACAAAATAGTGCTCGTGCGAACGGATGAGTAGTTGAAGACACTCTCGCAGGTTTTCCTTCGTCAGGTTAACTGACTGAATATTTCGGTATTCCTTCAGTAGAATAATCAGCGCATAGGTTGACAGTAATAGATACATTCCCATGGGTAGGTAAGATAGCCAGCCAGTGAAGTCGAAGGCATTTCCCACGATTGCAGCTACTAAAAATAGGATCAGTCCAGTAAATAAGAGCATTACCCATCGAAGTTCTCTTGCTAGTTTAGATAAAGTTCCTTTTGACTTGTCCTTAATAAGCGTTAATACCAGCTTTTCGCCCAATTGTTGGGTTGTGCGTATCTTCTCATCATACGCTTGCCAGGTTAATTTTAATTCGTCTAAGTTCATTGTGGTGTTTATTAATAAGTGATAGATTTTACCATTTTTTCCAGTTTCGTCTTAATCCTGTTCAGCTTCACACCTACGTTTGACTTACTTATTCCAAGGATAATCGCTATTTCCTCGTAGCTTTTCTCATCCAGATATAATGTCACAAGTGCTTTTTCTACTGGGCTAAGCATTTCAATAGCTGCATATAAATGGCTCATTTCTTCTTGCCCCCGTTCGGGTAGCTCGGGAATTTGCAGCAACGACAAAGTGATAGGGGAGGAACGAGGCCTTCTCATGCCTTTCCGGTAATTAGAAATGGCCGTGTTTAAAGCAACGCGATACATCCAGGTACTTGCGTTGGAATCATTACGGAAAGCAGGGAAAGCCTTCCAGAGTTGGAGCACCATCTCCTGAAAAAGGTCTTTCCGGTCTTCTTCTTCCTGGCAATACACCTGACAAATCTTGTAGAGGATACCCGGATGCTGGTTCAATAAGCGAACAAATTCTTTTTCCATAGTTGGATTTCTATTGAAAAGCTTTTGAACAGTTAGTCGCTGGCTAACCAAAAAAATTACACTGTTCAAGCGTTTTTTGATAAAATAGTAAGATAGAGATCCGGAGATGACCATTTAATTTTTTATCTGACCGTGTGTACTTCAGTCTAAGATTGGTTATTTTCGCTGCTTAATCATGTGGGCTGATTACGATGAAGAAACTACTACTGAAAATTTATATGGTTTGGTGTACCATTGTTTTCACCATTTTTATGATTCTTTTTCTTCCTTTTTTTATTATCCCGTTTGTGCTCGGCGAAAAAAGGGGAGGTACGATTGCTTTTTCATTCATCAAGGCCTGGGCTGCTATTTTTAGCTTGCTTACTCAAATCCGTTATAAAACCATTGGAAGAGATTCCATTGATCGGCAACAAACTTATATATACGTATGTAACCACAATTCCTACTTAGATACCCCAGGTATGGTGCTGGCTATTCCCGGCCACTTTCGTCCCTTGGGAAAAGTGGAAATGAAGAAAGCCCCCATTTTTGGCTGGTTTTATCCGTATCTGGTCATCATGGTCGACCGAAGTAGCCTTGAAAGTCGGCGAAGGAGCATTATGGAAATGCGCGAAAAACTAAAGAATGGAATATCCATCTTTATTTTCCCCGAAGGAAAAATGAACCGCACCACTCAGTCCCTAACTGATTTCTATGATGGAGCCTTTCGCATTGCTATTGAAACGCAGACACCAGTCAGGCCTATGGTCATGTTAAATTCACGCCGCTTAATGCCCCGTGATCGAGTAGAAATGCGCCCTGGTACAATTACGACAATTTTCCTACAACCCATTCCTACCCAAGGGCTGACTTTAGAGAATTTACCTGCGCTGAAAAAGCAAGTATATGAAATAATAAAGGAGAAGCTAGAAGAGGGAATGCAGATAGCTACTTTATAGCGGTATGTTAAAAGGCATTTTTATCACCGTTGATCATACTAAAGAGTGTCAGTATAATAATTTTAATATCCAGTACAAGAGACCAATTTTCGATGTAAAAGGTATCTACTTTTACCCTGTTTCGCATCAATTGTGGATTGGTTGTATCCCCTCGGTAGCCTTTAGCCTGCGCTAAGCCAGTAATGCCTGGCTTAACGAAATGCCTCACCATATATTTATTGATACTCCGTGAGTATTCTTCCGTGTGCCGTAACATATGAGGGCGTGGCCCTACTACCGACATATTACCAATCAGTACATTGAAAAACTGAGGCAATTCATCAATATTTGTTCTTCTTAAAAACCGGCCGATGGGGGTAATACGAGAGTCATGGCGTGTCGCTTGCTTAATATGGCTATCTTCATTTACATACATAGAACGGAATTTCCAGCACCAAAATGCCTCGTTGTCTTTACCCGAACGTAGTTGTTTGAAAAAGATAGGCCCTCGGGAGGTAAATTTAATTAGCAGGGCAATAATTGGTAAAATCCAGGAAATGAGTAAGAAAATCACTAATAAGGAAAATACTATATCGAATGCCCGTTTAATGAATTTATTCAAAACATCATCTAATGGAATTTCTCTGAAGCTAAGTACAGGGTTCGAGCCATATAAATCGATCTTAATGTTTTTATAAGCAATTTCCCGAAAATTAGGAAGGATTTTGATATGAATAAGGTTATTATCAGCAAACTCAATCAACTCATTTATCTGGTGGTTATTGATCTCTAGCATAAAACAATAAATCTCATCTATCTCGTTATCTAGCACATACTGTGGTACATCGGCAATGGTGCCTTTTACTTCAGGATGTTTTTTATGGGTATTGTCATTGAAAAAGCCCATAAATACATAGCCATGCTCGGGATGACTATTAAAAAACTCCTGTAGATTTTGGCCAATTTCCCCATCCCCCAGAATAATTACTTTGCGGTAATTATACCCTTTTGTTCGATAAAATCGGAAGAAGTACACGCACACAAAACGCCAGATAATGACTGAACAGGCCAGAAGGGCATAAGTCGATAGTAACTGCTCTCTAGAATAATAGTAGCCCTGCCTTAATACAATAAAAGCCGCTACTAGTAAAGCATGAAGAAAAAGGATACGGAGTGTATTCTTGATGATAGCACTATTTTGCTCTACACGTTCAATGTGATAAATCTCCAAAAAGAAGGTAGAAGCAATCCAGGTGATATTGAAATACAAAGCTAAAATCACATAGTAAGGCTGGCTGGCTAGGTGCAGATCTCTAAACTTGAGGAAATAGGCAAGCCCAAACGATATATTGACGAGCAATACATCACCAGTTAAGTAGATGGCACGGGTGAATTTAGATAAGCGAGTTGGCAAAAAAGTGTAGTTTAAAAAGTAAAATTACACTTTGTATTTCAAATCTGCAATTCAGGTTAAACGCATTAAAACAGGAAAAAGTGAAAGTCCTAACTTTGCCCGATGACCTGGCAAGATTTTTTTGAAACTGTGCCCGATTTTCTTCGTATCCATCCGACCAACCCCGTCTTGGTTTTAAAGCCTGATTTTACTATTGCTTATAGTGTCTGAGATTTTCTGTATTTTTCCCAGTTGTTTGGAAGAAGCTGGTAGAGGTCTTTTTGTTTGTGGGTCTGGATTCTTTCCAGCACGTCAGTAAGCCATTCCAATTCATTTACCTGGTTTTTCTTGCAAGTGGCCATAAAGGAGTACATAGCTGCCGTCATTTCTGCTGCCTGGTGTGAGCCAGCGAACAGATAATTCTTTCTTCCGATAGCCAAGGGGCGGATGGCATTTTCCACCCAGTTATTATCGATCTCGATCTGACCATGTAAAGTATAAGCGCTGAGTCCTGCCCAACGGGCTTTTGCATAGGCGATGGCCATGCCCAGGGGGCTGGTCGGACGCACCAGCATACTTTGCTCCTCCAGCCATTGGCCTATCTATTCCAGTACGGGAACCGCCTTTTGCTGCCTTAGCATCGTTCTTTGCTCCCAGTCTAAGGCTTGCTCCCGCATCTGTTGCTCAAGGACGTAGAGCACCTGCAGGCGTTCCAGCACCCAGTTGGCTTTTTCTTTGTTGTCCTTCAGGGTTTCTACAAACTTGCGTCTGGCATGCGCCATACAATAAACCAGCAGGATAGAAGGATGATGGCCAAACAGCTTTTCATAGACTGAATAGCCATCCGTCTGCAGGATTCCCACGAAAGATTCAAGCATCGCTTTGGGGCCGGAACTGTCGTGTCCCTTGCGATAATCATACAGCAGGAGTTTATCGCAAGGCGCATGATAGACCCACATGTATCCCTGATGGAGACCGTTGGCGTGATCCCGATCGAGCACTTTGATGGGGGATTCATCCACCTGCAGGTATTGCTGGTGGATGACCAGTTGGCGGAGCAGATCCCAGAGGGGAACCAGGTGTTTCCAGCCTTTCATCAGCCAGTCGGAGGCAGTGGAGGCTGGGAGGCGCAGCCCCATTCTGAGGTATTTGTCTATCTGACGGTGCAGTGGCAGTCCATACACGTATTTATCAATTGTCATCTGAGCAATGACCGACTCGGAAGGGATGCCTTTCTCTATCACCCGGTCAGGCAAGGCACTAATCAGGATTCCATCCCCGTTGGCTCGGGCATATTTATAGCGCACGTACCGCTTCACATAGAACTCGGCTGGGGTAAGCGCTAGCACTTCGGTCACTTCTTCCCCAATCACCCTGCAGCCTGTCACATCCTCTTGAGGTTGAATAATAATGATTTCCCTTCTCAGGTTTTCCGGCAGCGTCATACGACCTGCTTCTTTGGCGCGTTTCTTGGGTTTGGCGGGGCTGTCTTTTCGA
>JAZKGK010000281.1:0-947 GCA_040385915.1 Bacteroidota bacterium | reverse complement strand
TTGGCAGAGTTCCTCTTGCTGCGGCTGGGTAGTGCCCAACTCAAAAAGACCCATCTGGTTCACATCAGTAGAGGATGCCGGGAGTTTTTCATTCTTTTGCCCAAAAAGATATTTACGAAACTTGTCTAGCTCAAAGTGGAGCAAGGCGATCTTTTCGTCTTTTTCAGCAAGCAGTTCTTCTTTTTTGGAAATGGTCAACAGCGATGCTTCGTATAGTGATTTGTAGTTTTTTGCTGAGTTGTCCATACCGCTAAAATAGTCACCAAAAATGGCCAAAACAATATTTAAAGGAACGAGTTTAAAATAAAGTAACAGTTTAAGCACAAATTCTATATGATAATTCAGGTTCTTGGAGACATTTAGGGAATGACTTGAGAATTAATGGGCCAAGCTCTTCACTCTGCAAATAAATTAACTAGTAATTAATTGTAAATATCTTTTAGTCAGCAACTTGAGAAATTTGTCTTTATAGAAATTAGCTTGAAGAAAATCATCAAATAAGCTTTTCCCTAAATCTCTCCAAGAACCATATTAGTATTTTATTTAACTGATAATAAGTGGTTTAACTATTTAAAATGTACTACTTATTTTTTAACAGTCACTTATTTTGTCAGAACTAGTAATGAAAACCCACCTAGCATTTTTACTGCAATATCTTTATTTGTTTTATACATTATTTTTCTTGGCAGAATAGCAATCTTTGATTTCAGAGTTTTATTTGGTAAGTCGAATGAACTTTCTGTATAAAAGAAATCTACAATGTCATATCCAGAATCGACCAATGTTGCAATTGCTGTTTCTTTCGTGAAATAATGCAAATGTCCAACGGACTTTCGTTTAGAGATTAATTTATTTCTCAATACAGCCTGAACCGAAATGTCTAGTGGGATATGAAATATCGTATTTTTCGATTTGCTTTTACACAATTTTAAAAATCCTAGATAATC
>JAZKGK010000280.1:0-9954 GCA_040385915.1 Bacteroidota bacterium | reverse complement strand
TCTACTGGCTTTACCGGGTGCGGCGCTATGGGCACAGGATAAGAAGCTGGTGCAGGCCTATGTGGCTGAGGGAGATGTGTACTGGGAAAAAGAGTTGTACTGGGAAGCCGCTCAGCAGTATACAAACGCCTGTTTCCGGTCGCCAGACAATCTGTATGCTACTTACCAACTAGCAGAATGCCACCGCCTGCTATTCAATTACCCAGCCGCCGAAAAAGGATATGGCAAGGTATATTACGCTCAGTCGCAGGCATTTCCTATGGCTTTGTTCTACTACGCTCTCATGCAAAAGCTGAACGGCAAGTACGTGAAAGCCATCCAAAGTTTTACTCAGTTTTCACAGCAAGCTAACCAGCCCATTGCCAACAAAGAAATGGCACTTTTGGAGCCACGGGCCAACAAAGAAAAAGATGGCTGCGAAATGGCCTTGCTACAAAAAATGCTCCTGCGACGCAACTTCGCATTCCAAGGGCTGGGCTCGCCCGTCAATTCTGCCTCCAACGACTACGCACCTATTATCGCCGACCACGACAGTGCTTTGGTCATTACGTCTGGCCGGACGGGCGCGAAAGGCAACATGCAGGATGCCAAGCTAGGCGAATCGCTCAGCGACTTCTTCCGATTTAGTGCGGGCAAGCAAAGCTGGCAAGAATTCCGGGCCGACGATCAGTTCGAAACGATGAATACCAAGTGGAGCGAAGGCAGCGGCATTTTCAACCGTACCCACGATGCCTTTTACTTTGCCAGTTGCCTGCACGACAATGGCTATTGCGAGCTGTATGTAACCCACTTGCAGCACGGAAAATGGCAAGAACCAGCCAAACTGAACCGAAACATCAACCTTGCCGGCTTCGACACCCGCCATCCGGCGCTTACGCCAGGGGGCGACACGCTCTACTTTGCCTCGAACCGCCCCGGCGGCTTGGGCATGAATGACCTTTGGATGAGTATACGGGCAGGAGGCGACAATTGGGGGCCGCCCATCAACCTGGGAAAGGCCATCAATACGCCCCTGAACGACCTGTCGCCTTTTTATGATGCCACGGAAAACCTTCTGTTCTTCGCTTCTGACGGCCACAAAGGGCTGGGTGGACTGGATATTTTTATGGTAAAACTGAATGAACAACACCAACCCGTCCTGACAAATCTTGGCGCGCCCTTTAACTCCAATATGGACGACTGTTTTTTCACCATGGGAAAGGCAGTAGGCTATTTGTCTTCTAACCGCGAAGGTGGCCTGGGCAATTTCGACATTTACACCTTCCAAATCGCCAGCAAGGAGGCCGTGTTGGCTATATTGAGCCAAACCACCCAGCTCGACTTACCCGATTTAGCTTACTTATCCCTTTTCAACCTCGACTATCTCACGCAGGACGAACAGCTACGGGCTGATAGGCTGGTTAACCGGAAAGTGACGGGCAAAATGTACCATACTGACTTGCCGCTCAGTGCAGACGATGGCTTTTTTTACCAGCAATTGTCTTCCCAGGAAAAAACCTGGATTGAAAATGCCATCACCAATCGGCTACAGCAAGTAAGCACCACCGCTATTGCCGACTCACTTCAGAAAGATGCGTTCGATTATGAGCACCTGTCTTCCGAAGAACAAAAACGGATAGACCGCATGGCCGCCGCCAATCGCCAGGCCCAGCTACGCGAATCCTCGCTTGCGTTGCTGGAAGAGGACAGCTTTTTTTACGATAAATTAAGTTACCAGGAACAAAAACGATTGGATAGGCTCGTGGCTTCCCGCCTGGCTTCGCTGGCCCAAGGCGACGCTTCGGAGTTGAGTACCCTGGCTAAAGAAGCAGCCTTTGACTATCAAAAACTGCCCTTAGAGGAACAGAACAGAATAATAGACACCGCCAACCGAATCAAGCGGCGCGCCAATAGTACCGGCACCCGCGCTAGCAATGAAGATGAAAGTGAGCTAAGTAATACCTTTCAGATGGGGCGATACCATATGGTTACCCTGCAAGGACAGTTGCTGAAAGCAGACACTGGCTTACCATCGGTTGGCACGGAAGTAATATTGGTCAATGCCAAGGGGACAACCGTAAAAACCACGAATACGAACCAGGAAGGCCACTTTCAATTTGCTTACCTGCGTCCGCATACCAACTACCGGATCTTGGTCAATGAATCGCAGGTTCGCCTTACCCAGGTAACGCAGTATCGGATAGACAAGCTACAAATGCTGGGGTACGACCAAGAGGTGGCAGATGCCATATTCGAAAATATTTACTTTGACTTTAATCAATCCTCCCTGCGTCCGGAAGCCCGCAAAGTACTGGATGACCTGGTAAAGCTTTGCCTGCAAAACCCGGCTATGCAAGTAGAAATCAACGCTTTCACCGATGGCGTTGGCTCGGATACCTATAACCTGGAGTTGAGCCGCAAGCGGGGAATAACCGTGCTGGACTATCTGATGAACAACCAGGTAGATGCTACTTCTTTGGTCATGAAAGCCAAGGGCGAAAGCAAACCGACGGGTGCTGATACTGACCCGATAGGCCGCCAGGTAAACCGCAGAATTGAATTTACGCTGAAGGGCATTCCTTCTTCCTTTCGTTCCCTTACCCAAACCTGCATTACTCCCGCCATTACCACCGTAGAAAATGCGGCCAAAACCTTTGGAATGACTGTGCAGGAGCTAAAAGACTTAAATGGCCTTACCACCAATATCATTGAAGCCTACCGCCCTATCCGCGTCAGAAAAGCAAAGTAAAAAGGTGGATGAGGGGATGTGCATCCGCACATCTGCACATCCACTTCATTTATTACACTTTGAAAGGCAGTTTTCAGGGCAGGGTAGCAGCCATGGTTGTTACTTCCTGGGAAAGGTACTATTTTTAAGAAGCAGGAGACTATTCTTTATTATTATTAACAGTTAAGTATGGGTAAGGCAAAAACAGCGATTTCCATCATATGCCTTTGGGTATGGATGGGTGCGCTTATGAGTGCCAACGCTCAGGTAAGCGATATTCATTTCAATAACCTTTCTACGAAGCAAGGCCTTTCCCACGCCAGCGTTTTCTGCATTTTACAAGACAGCAAGGGGTATATTTGGTTTGGAACTAAGTACGGCCTTAACCTATATGACGGCTACGACTTCCAGATTTTCGGCAAAAAGGAAGGCCTTTCCAGTGAATACATTCAGGCTTTGTACGAAGATAAAGATGGTTATATCTGGATTGGCACCTTTGATGGGGGGCTTAATCGATACGATCGGAAGACGGGAAAGTTTACCATTTACAAAAACGAACCTAAAAAACCTACAAGCATAAGTTCCAATAACATATACGCTATTTTTCAGGATCGGCAGCGTAATTTATGGATCGGCACCTTTGGAGGGGGCTTATGCAAATTCAATTCCCAAACCCAAACCTTCCAAACTTACCAAAAGGAATTAAACAATCCGACCAGCATCAACTACAACGATGTATACTCCATTTTGGAGGGCTCGGATGGAGACTTATGGCTGGGCACCTATGGCGGAGGCTTATGCCGCTTCGATCCGGCTACCGAAAAATTCCGGACCTACTTACACCGCGCCGATGACCCTACAAGCCTCGCCAGCGACGATGTGTACAGCCTTTTCGAAGACAAAGCGCACCATTTATGGATTGGCACGTACGGGGGCGGATTATGCCGCTTCGACCGCCAAACCAACCAGTTTACTACTTATCGACACAACCCCGCCAATCCACGTTCTCTCTCCAGCAATTACGTTGTAGCCATTAAGGAAGACGCCCTCGGCTCGCTTTGGGTAGCAACAACCAAAGGCGGCCTTAACCGCTTTGACCCATCTACCGAACAATTTACGCCTTACCGCAACAATGCCTTTGATTCCCGCAGCCTGGGCGATGACGACCTCAATGCCCTTTGCCTCGACCGCACAGGCTCCATGTGGGTAGGAACGGATGGCGGAGGCGTGAGCAAATTTGAAACCCAGGCGCTGGCGTTTACTACTTTTGTGAGCAGCCCCAACGACCCAAAGGGCTTTGATGCCAGTTCGGTTACGGCACTGTATGAAGACAAGGATCAGGCAGTATGGATTGGCACCTTCGAGCATGGCTTATACCGCTACAACCCCGAACAGAAAAAATTCACCAACTTCCGTAACGAACCAGGCAATGCCGCCAGTCTGAGCAGCGATGGCATCACCACCATTTGCGAAGATAATATGGGCTTCTTGTGGGTGGGGACGACCGAAAATGGCCTCTGCAAATTTGACCGAAAGACACAAAGTTTCACGACCTTCACCAAAGACCCGCATAACCCGAACAGCCTTACCAGCAATGCCATCGAAACCATTTTCAAAGACAAACAAGGCCTATTATGGATTGGCACCTATGGCGGTGGCATTAATGTACTCAACCCGGTTACTGGCCATCTGACCTCGTATCGGCACAACCCTAAGAACTCCAAAAGCCTGGCTGGAGACAATGTCAAAATAATTTACCAGGATCATTCGGACATTTTCTGGATTGGTACCAAGGAATCGGGTCTGAGCCGGTTTGAGCCCAACAGCCAGACTTTCACCAACTACCAAAGTGTCAAAAACAGCCATAACAGCTTAACCAGCAATGCCATTACGGCCATCTCCGAAGACGACCTGGGCTTTCTCTGGATTGGCACTTTCGATGAAGGCCTCTGTCGGTTTGATGCCCGTAGCCATTCGTTCAGCCGGTTTTCTACCAGGGGCGGCCTTCCCGACAACAGCATCTGCGGACTGCTCAAGGATAAACAAGGCCGGCTTTGGGTAAGCACACTGAAGGGTTTGGCCAAGCTCGACCCGAAAAGCCAGCACGTCAGAACCTACCGGGCAGAAGATGGCTTATACAACAATATATTTGTCCAATGGTCGTACCACGCAGGCCGCAGCGGAGAGCTGTATTTCGGAGGCATCAATAATTTCATCAGCTTCAAACCCGAAAACTTAACCGACCAATTGGATGTAGTGCCGGTTTACTTATCTGCGTTCAATCTTTTCAATTCGCCCCAAAAGCTGAACAAGCCACTTGCGGAAATGAGATCTATTGAACTGAAGCCTGACCAAAATTTCTTTTCCTTTGAATTTGTGTTGCTGAGCTATCTGGAACCAGAAAAAAACCAGTATGCCTATAAGCTGGAAGGATTTGATAAGGATTGGAACTACATTAAAACCCAACGAACAGCTTCGTTTACCAACCTTTACCCAGGCACGTATGTGTTTCGGGTAAAAGCGGCTGACCGAAATGGGGTTTGGAACGAAGCCGGCACTTCGATCAAAATCATTGTTCACCCGGCCTGGTATGCTACATGGTGGTTCAAAGGCTCCGTCATATTAGCTATTGTGGGGCTTAGTTTGGCCTATTATCGCCGACGCATCCGTCAGGTAGAACGACAAAAATGGATTTTGGAAGACGTAGTTCGGCTGCGGACGGCTGAATTGTTGATGCGGAATGAAGAAATCGAAGCCCAACGCGACAGCATCGAAGGCACTAATATCATTCTGAGCGCAGCCAAACAAACCATTGAAGAACAAAATGACGAACTCAAATCCATTAACAACCTGCTGGAAGAACGGGTAGAGCAACGCACCAACGAACTGCAAAGCGCTTACGTCAAGCTGCTGGAATCGAACCAGGAACTGGACACTTTCATCTACCGCGCCTCGCACGACATCCGCGGACCAGTTGCCCGTCTACTAGGCTTGTGCAAAGTCGCGCTGATGGATGTGGAAGACTCCAAAGCCCTGGAATACTTTCAACTACTTGATCGGACGGGCGAAGAAACCAACGAAACCCTGGTGCGGGTGCTGCGCATTTATGACATTCGGAATATTGAGGTGGACCCCAAAGTAATTCACCTCCAGAAATTTATCCAAGCCATTACGGAACCGCTTCAACAGCAGCATCCGGCTATCAAGCTGGCATTGCACCTGCCTGCCGACTTCGATTTTTGTTCTGATGAGCGGCTACTTCAAATTATTCTTCAGAATGTCATTACCAATGCGTTCCAATATAGCCTGCAAATAGATACTTCCTTTGTAAAAATAGAACTATCAGAAACGGCTGAAAAAGAAGTCCATATCCGGGTAACTGATAATGGTCGGGGAGTGATTGAAAATCAGCGCAAAAAATTATTCACCATGTTTTTCAAAGGCACCACCGATGCCAGCGGAGCCGGTCTGGGCTTATACGTATCGCGGATTGCGGCGCAAAAACTCGGCGGGCAAATTCTCTTCCAATGCGATAATCCAGGCGAAACAGTGGTCGAAATCCTGCTCCCTCACCTGGTCAGCACCCATACTGAAGCAGTGAAATAATGAGTAATGAGTAATGAGTAATGAATAATCAAAACTAATGATGGTGAGTTGCTTAGAGGCTTTATACTCATTAATCACTATTCATTGCTCATTATTCATTATTCATTATAACAGCCAGCTAAACAGGTGTTTGATATACACATTCAGGTATTCGCGCATGATTTTCAAGGCCTTGCCCATCTGGTTTTCCACCGTTTTTACAGAAAGATTGAGTTGGTTGGCAATTTCCTGGTAGCTCAAATGTTCGTAGCGACTCAGCACAAAAATGGTACGACAGGCGGGGGGCAGCGCGTTAATGGCTTCGTCTACCCTAGTTTCTACTTCCTTAAAGCTCAAGTGTTCTTCTAAAGAATGGGAGGCGGGTGATATATTCAACAAGTCTTCTGACTCCATATTTACCTGGCGCTTGTTTTTCTCCAGGTAATTGAGTGCAGTATTGATGGCCGAACGGTGCAGGTATGCTTTGAGGGAGGAGTTTATTTCCAGGGTTCGTCGGTTATTCCAGACTTTCATGAATACTTCCTGCACCAGATCTTCTGCCGTATCGCGGTCGTTTACTATTCTGAAAGCGGTACGACACAAGGCGGCGTAGTGCGTCTTGAACAAAGATTCCATGAACTTTGTGTCGTCGGTCTGGTGCAAATACCGAAGGATTCGTTCATTTTCAAGAATTTCCGGCGAAGACATGGGAAGACAGCGTTTGAATCCAAACGCAAAGATAGATGACATCATCAGATTTCCACTACGTTCTTTACATAAACGGCATAAAATGGGTCTGGAATCACCTATTTCCAACGACCATCCCAACAAACCCCCTACCTTTGCAATTGTTCATTGTTAACTGTTCATTGTTCATTGACCTACATGCCTCAGACTGCCGAAGCCATACTCAAGGATTTGCATAAAGGTCGATATGCGCCCATTTATTTTTTGCAAGGCGAAGAGCCTTTTTACATCGACCAGATTGCCAACTATATTGAAAAAAACGCCCTTTCTGATGCCGACAAGGGCTTCAACCAGATTGTATGCTACGGTAAAGACTTACAAACCGGCACCCTAATGAACCACGCCCGCCGCTTCCCGATGATGGCCAACCGGCAGGTAGTCATTGTGAAGGAAGCCCAGGAAATCCAGGATTTGGGCAAAGAAGAATCGCAAAAGCTGCTGGAAAACTATGTCATCAATCCGTTGCCTTCCACCATTCTGGTGCTGTGCCATAAATACAAGTCGCTGGACGGACGCAAGTCGCTGGCCAAGGCCTTGGACAAGCACGCGGTCTTGGTGGAATCAAAAAAGCTGTACGACAACCAATTGCCCGACTGGGTAGCCAGCTATTGCCGCGAAAAAGGGTTTAAGGTAAGCGCCAAAGCTACCGTGATGCTAGCCGAATCGGTAGGGAACGACCTCAGCCGAATAGCCGGAGAGATTGACAAAATGCTCATTAACCTCACGGATGGCGGCGAAATTACGGCTGATACAGTGCAGAAGTTCGTGGGCATTAGCAAGGAATACAACACATTCGAATTGCAAAAAGCCCTCATGCAACGCGATGTGATGAAAGCCAACCAGATTCTTCACTACTTTGAATCCAATCCGAAAGACAATCCCATCATCCCGGTAATCGCGCTGCTTTTTTCTTTCTTCTGCAAAGTGCTGGTAGCCTACCACACGCCCGACAAATCGGAAGGCAATCTGGCCGCCGTACTAAAAGTAAACCGCTTCTTTGTGAAAGATTACCTGCAAATGATGCGGGCGTATCCTTTCGAAAAAGTCATTCAAATCATCCATTTTTTAAAAGAAGCCGACCTCAAGTCCAAAGGCGTCGACTGCGGCAGCACTACCGACCACCAGATTTTGAAAGAGCTAGTGTTTAAGATTCTGCATTGACGGATGGCTTCGGCTACTTCATTTTTCCCAGCGGGGTCTCCGCAGGGACCCGGCGTTTGGTTGAAGGTTGGCAGTCAGCCGCTGCCGTTGAATGGTTGTGCTACGAAAGCAAGTTGAGATCAAGTGTTATGATAGTGTTTTCAATGAACTGCTGAATTTGGGTAATTGGCTGGGGAGCGAGCGCTGGATCCCTGCGGAGACCCAGCTGGGAAAAGACTGGCGCTAGATTGGGGTTTGCTAGGTTATCCGCTTGCTTAATATTTGCTGTCACTATTTTATTTTTTAGCGATTATAGTTAGTAAACGATTCATAATTTCATTGAAGGTTATTGTAAGTCCGCACTGTTGTAATATTTCAACTATCTGCCTTGAAGAAATACGAATTTTATTATACGAACTCACTCTTTGTTCCCAGCCTTTTTCAGTTTTTTCATGCAGCAAATCTGTGACACGCACATAATCAGCCGAATAATCTAAAAAGCAGGTCAAAATCTTTGTCTCGTCACTCTTTACCGGAATGAACCGGTTATCTCCAGTAAGTGCGTTTGAATAATCACGGAAGGAAAGAATAAGTTTTCCATCCGGTATAAGTACTGCTGCACAATCCTGTAGTAATTGCCGAACTTCCTCTTCGGTTTCCAGATGAGTAAGTGTATCTCCCCAGCAAATAATAAGTTCAGGGCTTACCTCGGCATAGTTGCTTACCTGTCTGATATCTCCTTCTATCACATCAATGCTTAACCCTTTGCCATTTCTTGTTAATTCTCTCAGCAATTGTTGGTTAAAATCAATGGCTTTGACCTTAAAGCCAGCTTTAGCTAAGGCAACTGCTTGGATACCATGCCCCGCTCCTAGGTCGATGGCAATTTGTGTAGAAGTGGGCTTTACGGCGTGGGTTTCAAAAAACTGAGTTTGTTCTTTCTGCTTAGCATTGAAATCACCAGCCATCCAAGAATAAAAGTCTCCTAAATGATTATCGTAATGTTCTTTTACACGCATAATTGAATGGGTTATAGACGTATCTAGCGCAAGGCTTGAGCGTTCCGCGAAGCGAAGCGGTGACTTGTGCTAGTTTGGACTCTAGTCTTCAGGCTTATTTGCCTTTTAAATAATTGACAATAATGCAGATAAGGGTCAAAAGAATGTATCAGAGGACGAAGTCGGAAGACTTTGAGTAATCGTGAGCACAAGTCATCGCTTCGCGGAATGCTGAAGACTTGTGCTAGATTGGGAAATCTACAGTGGGCTGCTTTTCACTTTCGCAGTTGATCTGTTAGCCTTTTGTATTTACAACCAAATTGCTGCTCCACCTCTTGGATTGATTTAAAAAGCCACAAACCTGCATAGCCAGTACCGTGGTTAGTCATACATATTTCATTGATTAAGTAGCCATTTTCTAGCTCCAAGAAGGCCTTATCAAACATGATTGATTCCTCAAAAGTGATTAGGTCGGCAATGTGGTGATCCAGTACGTACTGATAGTTCTTTAACAAGGTTTTTATGCTTGGGGCATCCATTACTTCTTCTGCCGTCCAGATTTCTTCACCCAACTCAATGAAAGAAAAGGGAATGTCCGTTACTAAATCATTCTCCATAATAATAACACATTCTGATGTATCTAATCCACCAAACTCCATTACCGTAGTTACGCGAACGTCCTTAATCCGTTTTCCTAATAATTCTTCAAGTTTCATTTTTGATTAGGGCAAACGCATGATTTTGCCAATTTGGTATAGTTAGTTGTAGTTTTGTTGT
>JAZKGK010000279.1:0-6384 GCA_040385915.1 Bacteroidota bacterium | reverse complement strand
TCATGCTTGGCGAGCGCTTCTGCCGCGACACGGGCTGCACGCTGATCGGCGACGAGACGACGGGCATGAAGGGCATCAGCGGCGGGCAGCGCAAACGGCTTAATATCGGCCTGGAACTACTCCGCCAGCCTTCCGTCCTCTTCCTCGACGAGCCAACCTCGGGCCTGTCATCCCGTGATTCAGAAAATATTCTCGATTTGCTGCGCGAACTAACCATGCTGGGAAAGCTCATTTTCGTAGTCATTCACCAGCCCTCGTCCGAATTATTTAAGATGTTTGACCGCCTGCTGGTGCTTGATACCGGGGGCTACCAGGTGTATTACGGCGATCCGGTCGAAGCGGTGGTGTATTTCAAGACTTTGGCTAATCAGGTAAACAAAGAGTTGGGCGCCTGTCCTACGTGTGGCAACGTAAACTCGGAGCAAATATTCAACATCATTGAGGGCAAAATAATTGATGAATATGGCCATTCTACGACTCTTCGGCGGACTTCTCCAGAAACGTGGTACAAGCACTTCAGGCAAAACATCCGCTTGCCAGGACTGAAGCCGTCGCCTGAAAAGCCCGAAAACACGCTCAATATTCCTTCCCGATGGAATCAGTTCAGCATTTTTGTCGCCCGCGATTGGCTATCGAAGTGGCATAATACCCAGTATTTAGTGATTAATCTGTTGCAGGCTCCACTGTTGGCTTTTATCATGGCCTACATTGTACGGTATTACAAAACGGATGAACTGACCCAGCTAGGCGTGTATACTTTTGCCGACAACCTCAACATCCCATCTTTTCTTTTCATGAGCATCATCATTTCCCTGTTTATGGGTCTGACCATCAGTGCAGAAGAAATTATTCGTGATGCCAAAATATTGAAACGGGAAGCGTTTCTTAACCTGAGCCGCAATAGCTATTTGCTCTCCAAAGTATTCATCCTGTTTGGTTTTTCGGCGTTTCAGGCACTAGCGTATACGCTTATCAGCAACTGGATTATTGGTATCCAAGGAATGACACTCACCTATTGGGTCGTATACTTTTCTTGTTTCTGCTTCGCTAATATGCTGGGGCTAAACATTTCAGCTACTTTCAAGTCTGTCATTACCATTTATATCCTTATTCCTATTTTGCTCATTCCGCAATTGGTGTTGGGCGGTATCGTCATCGCGTTTGACCAGATTAATCCCGAAATTAACCGACCCGACGAAGTGCCGCTGGTGGGCGATCTGATGGCTTCGCGCTGGGCTTTGGAAGCCCTGGCCGTAAGCCAGTTCAAAGACAATCCTTTTGAGCGCCATTTTTATGAAACGGACAAAGTGATGGCCAATGCGAGCTTCAAACGCGATTACTTAATTCCTACGCTTTCCAGCAAGCTAGAATACGCTATTCAGTCGCATCAAAGTGTAGAGCCAGCGGAAAAAAGTAGCTTGGCTAAAAGTCTGCCTTTGTTGTACAATGAAATAAGGAAGGAAATGGACATCACTCCAACTATTCGCCTCGCTGTGCTGGAGCAACTGAAACCCGCTTCCTTCAACTTTCAGGTTTCGGAACAAACCAAACAATATTTGAAGCAATTGCGCGACTACTATGTAAAGGCCTACAACCAAGCCCGCAAGGCCAAAGACGATTTGACCAGGCAGAAAATAGCCACGCCAGCAGGATTAGAGGCTTTTTTGAAGGACAAAGAACGGTATCAGAATCAGCAGGTGATGATGATGGTAACCAATCAGCGGGTGGAAGATAGGATTATAGAATATCGGGGAAGGTTGATTCAGAAAATTAACCCGGTTTACCTGGATCCGAGCGACGTGCTGCATCCGCTGGATTGTCGGGCGCATTTCTTCGCTCCTACCAAATACTTCCTGGGCTATCATATTCCGACTTTGTACTTCAACCTGAGCATTATCTGGCTGATGTCGCTGTTGATGTACGTCACGCTGTATTACAAATTCTTTAGGAAGCTCGTGGGAGGTAAACTTCTAAAATTCAAATACTCATGAAAACCGTATGGCTCCTTTTCTGCGTAACCAGCCTGTGGTTACATTCATTTGCCTATGCTCAGCACCCAGAGACTATTGCGCCGAAAGAGCATGAAAAAGAGGTAAGGGCTTACCAAGACCACTTGAACAAGGAATTTAAAGACCCTCAGCAATCACCTTTATCTCCTAAAGAAAGGAAGAAATTCAAAGGTTTGCCCTACTTCCCTATTGATTATCAGTACTGTGTAGCAGCCACTTTTGTCCGTGATTCTATGTCAAAGCCTTTCTTGATGCAGACAACTACAGATCGCAAACCTGAGTACCGCAAATACGGGGAGCTACATTTTACGCTGAATAACCAGTCACTGAAGCTGACCGTTTTTCAAAACCTGGGACTGAGCCAGAAAGCAGGCTACGAAGACTACTTATTTGTGCCGTTTACTGACCTTACCAATGGCATAGAATCGTATGGAGGAGGCCGCTACCTGGACTTCCGTATGGCGCAACTGCAAGGAGAAAAAATAAGGCTGGACTTTAATTTGGCGTATAATCCCTACTGCGCTTACGGACAAAACTACTCTTGCCCCATTCCACCAGCAGAAAACCGCCTACCCGATAGCATTCCAGCCGGCGTAAAAAGTCATCACTGAATAAATGTGCGAATAAAAATTGTTAATTGTTAATTGTTAATTGTTAATTGTTAATTGTTAATTGTTAATTGTTCATTGTTCATTGTTCATTGCAATAAGTCGGGTCTTCTTTGCTGGGTGCGCTCCACTGCTTTTTCGTGTCGCCATTGGTTAATTTTGGCTTCGTGGCCAGAAAGAAGTACGTCAGGCACTTTCATTCCGTCAAACTCTGCTGGGCGGGTATACACCGGCGGGGCGAGCAAATCATCTTGAAAGGAATCGGTAAGGGCAGAAGTCTCATCGGAAAGCACGCCTGGAATCAGCCGGATCACGGCATCGGATATAACTGCTGCGGCTAGTTCACCGCCAGACAATACATAGTCGCCAATGCTGATTTCGCGGGTGATGTACCGCTCGCGCACCCGCTCATCTACGCCCTTATAATGGCCACAGAGAATTATTAAGTTCTTGGTCAGGGATAGTTGATTGGCTATTTTCTGACTGAAATTCTCGCCGTCGGGCGTCATATAGAGTATCTCGTCGTAGAGGCGCTGGCTTTTCAACTGGTCAATGCAGCGGGCAATGGGCTCGATCATCAATACCATTCCCGCCCCGCCACCAAAAGCGTAATCATCTACCTGCCGATGCTTGTAAGTAGTATATTCGCGCAAATCGTGTACGGCCACTTCTACCAAGCCTTTTTCCTGCGCCCGTTTCAAAATAGATTGGGCAAAAAAGCTGTCCAGTAAGCGGGGAAGGCAAGTAATGATGTCAATACGCATGGTTGATGGGTTGATGGGTTGATCGGTCCGCCGATGCGGTGCTGATGGGTTAATCTGTCCGCCGATTAACCCATCAGCACATCACTTTATTCTTCCAGGTAAATTTCTAGTAAACCATCGGGCAGGTTTACGTTTAGTTGCTTTGTTGAGCGGTCGATGCCCAACAGGATTTCATCGCTCATGGGAATCAGGACTTCTTTTTCCTTGTAAGTCATGGCAATTACATCCTGGTAGTCAAAGTTATACACGTTGCTAACAATGCCCAAAGTGCCCAAGTTTTTGTCTACTACGGTGAAAGTAATGATCTCGTGGAAGTAAAACTGAGTACGGCCTTCGGCATTGTCTTCCAGCTCAGGCAGGTTATCGAGTGGTAGGTAGAGCGAACAGCCCTTCAATTCAGCTGCCTTTTCGCCGGTGTCCACATCTTCAAACTTAACAATGGCTTGAGAAACGCCCCGCTTTTCGGCCAGCACCTGAATATGCTCTACAAAAAAGGGAACCAGCTGCTGATTCATCTCCACAAATACTGACTCTAGCTCCTCGTAATCCTCAGGATCATCTACGTCCAGCAAAATCATGATTTCACCTTTGTAACCGTGCGCTTTTATCACGTAGCCTAACTGATAACACTCATCAATGGTCATGCCGCTTCAAAAATTAGAATATATGCGTGGGGGAATGGAATGTATAGATGCCTATAAACAAAAATGTTACACACCGGTTGCCAAAGGCAGGGTGTGTAACATTTTGCAATAGCCGAATTTACTCGACTGTCGTATCAGCCGCAGTGGCATCATCAGCCGGAGCCTCTGATTCAACTTCAGCTTCTGGTGCAGCTACTTCCTCTACGGGAGGAGCATTTTTCTTATTGATTGCCTCAGTACGCGCTTCTTTTACCTTAGTTTCAGCGTCTAATTTAGCTTTGGCAACATCCGTTTTCTTCTGAGCAAGGGTATCTACCTTACCAGTGATTTTCGCGTCTTTGCTGCTTTTCCATTCTTCAAACTTGGCGTCGGCCTGTTCTTGAGTAATGGCTCCTTTGTTCACACCAATTTGTAAGTGTCTTTTGAGCAAAATACCCCGGTAAGAAAGCATCGCTTTTACCGTATCGGTAGGTTGCGCTCCATTCATTACCCACTGAAATGCTTTTTCGTCGTTCAGTACAATAGTAGCGGGGTTGGTGTTAGGATTATACGTCCCGATTTTTTCGATGAATTTGCCATCCCGTGGCGCTCTTGCATCGGCAACGATTACGTCGTACAAAGCCAACTTCTTGCGACCTCTGCGGGTCAATCTGATCTTTACAGCCATTTTTAACTTAACGTTAAGTTGGGGGAACACGTCCCCCATTTTTTTAGAGGGGCAAAGTTAGTGGTTTTGATTCAAAAACTCAATTAAAACTTGCGCTTTTGTTAAAATACAACGCTGACATTGGCCCGAGCTATCTATCTGCTTTACCGATGTATGTATGCAAGTGGCTGGCATCCGTAAAGCCCCACATCAAGGCCACACTTTCCAGGGTATCGTGCGAGTGCTTTAACTGAGCGACTGCCCCTCGGATGCGGTACTGAAGCGCAAAATCGGCAAAAGAGATCCTCATTTTTCCGCTGAGCAGAATTCCATTTCAAATTCGTAGTGCCTATCAAACCAGCCCTCATTCAACGTATAATGGGCGTTGAGAATGACCTGAATCGGCTTGGCATCGCTCAAATCGAAGTAAAGTCGGCTTAAATCAACTTCCTTCATCACGCACACTTGATTTTACAAATAATATGAAGAATTTTACCTGCTATCATTCCAGGTAATTGGAGAGTTTCAACCTAAGCTTATTCAAAAGTGAACATATATGAAAAAGACGCTAATTCTCACGTGTTTGAGTCTGTTGGCTGCGCTGTCGGTCAGGGGCCAGGGCTGGATACCGCTCTTCAATGGCAAAGATCTGAAGAATTGGGAACACGTAGGCGAGGGCAAATTCTTCCTGGAAGATGGCATGCTCAAAACGGATGGCGGCATGGGCTTGTTGTGGTACAAGCCTCGGAAGTGGGCTAACATCCGGCTGAAAGTAGTGTACAAAGGTGCGGACGCCAACAACGCAGGCGTTTTTATCCGAATACCCGAAAAGCCGACTGAGCCCTGGATGCCGGTCAAACGGGGATACGAAGTGCAGATAGACGACCGGGAAGATGACTATCACAAAACGGGCGTGCTGTATTCCATGACGAAAGCCAAAGCTTCGCCCGGAAAGGCAGCATGCTGGAATGAGATGATCATTACACTGGATGGCGCGCGAACCACCGTGAAAGTAAACGGGGTGCTGGTGACGGATTACCGGGAAGGCGATGCTGTGCCTGCAAAAGTTCACGACTACGAACCCGACCGAGGACCCCGACCCAAGGCCGGCTACATAGGCCTTCAGAACCACGGCAGTCCCGACGTTATCGTATTCAAAGAAATCAGCTACCAACCCATATGACCAGGAAGCCAGTAGTGACAGTTGTGGCAGACCTCTGCCTGGATATGGTTTTCACTGGTGAAGTAACGCCCGTGTATGGACAGGTAGAGCAGTTCGTACACGATTACGACCTGGAACTAGGCGGTTCGGCGGCCATCTTTGCTTCCCAGTTCACGAAGTTGGGGGGCGCAGTAGCGCTATACGGAACTGTAGGAGACGATTTATTTGGTCATTTTATCCAACGTCGGCTCCAGGAATTGGGCATGTCAACCGAGTACATACACACCTGCCGCGACTATAAAACGGCTGTTGGTTTGGGCTTAGCCCGATCGGGCGACCGAGCGATGCTTACTTATCAGGGGAGCATGAACGGGATCAACGCCGCTGAGATCAACCAATCGGGTATCTTGCAAAAGGCTACCCATCTCCACATCGCCAGTTATTTTCTGCTCAATCAATTGCAATCGTTCTGGACCGAAGTACTGCCGATATTGAAGCAAAAAGGAATGACGATTTCCCTGGATACCAACTGGTCGCCCCGGGAGGACTGG
>JAZKGK010000278.1:0-5163 GCA_040385915.1 Bacteroidota bacterium | reverse complement strand
AAATTCCCCCTTTGAAGGGGGTTAGGGGGATGTCTAACACGGTTGAATAACAAATGTTCAGCAATCAGATTCATTCTTATCAACTTAACGATTACACCAATGACTAGAAAAATTGCTTTAGCGTTGCGAAAGACTGGTGTATGGATCTCTCTTATAGTCTTTGGCGCGGTACTCCTTGACTCGTTGGGCGGCTGTCATACTCAGCGGGAAACCGTTTTCGAGGTAGCAGGATTACCCGAACAAGTAGATTTTAATTTCCACATTAAGCCGATTCTTTCTGATCGTTGTTTCAAATGCCACGGTCCCGATGAGCCATCCCGAAAGGGAAACTTCCGGCTTGATACCGAACGGGGCGCATTTGAGGCCCTTGACAGCTTGGGAAAGAAACACGCCATCGTGCCCGGCGATCTGGAAGAAAGCGTTCTCTACGAACGACTGGTCTCAAAAGACCCGGAACTGCTGATGCCCCCTGCCAGTTCCAACCTCCCGCTGTCCCGCTACGAAATTGCCCTGATTGGCAAGTGGATTGAACAGGGCGCTGAATGGAAAAAACACTGGTCTTTTTTACCCCCGCAAAAGAGCAAGCTGCCGCCTATCAACAACAAACAGTGGGTCAAAAATGCGATAGATCCCTTCGTCTTACATCCACTTGAACAAAAAGGTTTGAAGCCTTCCATGGAGGCACCGAAAGAAATTTTGCTGCGGCGTCTGTCTTTCGACCTTACAGGCCTGCCGCCTACCGTTGCAGAAATAGATAGTTTCATCGCCGATTCCTCATCCAATGCGTACGAAAAAGCAGTAGACCGATTGCTGGCTTCCCCTCATTACGGCGAACGAATGGCCGTAGAATGGCTGGATCTGGCCCGCTACGCCGACACCCACGGATACCAGGACGACGGCATGCGCAATAGCTGGCCTTGGCGCGAATGGGTGATCAGCGCATACAACAGAAACCTGCCTTTCGACCAGTTTATCACCTGGCAACTGGCCGGAGATCTGCTTCCCAAGCCTAGCAAGGAACAACTGTTGGCCACTTCATTCAACCGAAATCACCCGCAGACGCAGGAAGGAGGCGTGGTAGATGAGGAGTACCGGGTGGAATACGTAGCAGACCGTACCAATACCTTCGGCAAAGCTTTTTTGGGACTGACCATGGAATGTGCCCGTTGCCACGATCACAAATACGATCCCATCACTCAGAAGGATTATTTTTCTCTTTTTGCATTTTTTAACAACAACAACGAATCAGGCAACATTCCCTACAACGGGGAAGCATGCCCCACGCTGATTCTAACCAATCCCGAAGTCGAAGCCAAACTAAAGTTTATTCGCGAAAAACTGGAACCGCATGAAAAGAAAATGAATCCGCAAGGGTATCGGGGAAATTTCGAAAGCTGGCTGGTAAATGCCCGGAAAGCACCGGACAAATATGCACGGACACAAAAAGGCTTAATCGGCTGGTTTGCGTTCGAAGAAGTCCAGAAAAAAGATAAATTCAAAAACGCCATACAATCCAAACTAACAGGTAAAGTATCCGGAGATCCCGACAGAAAACCGAGGGTAGTGCCAGGCATAGCGGGCAATGGCCGTAAATTGATCGGGGATGCTGGTATTGAGTTTACCAAAGAACTGAATTTTGACCGCCACCAGCCCTTTTCCATTAGCATGTGGACCAAACTGGAGAAAAGCAAGGAAGAAGGAACCTTGTTTGGTAAGTGCAACGGAGAATATGAAGGCTACCGAGGCTACCGTTGTCTACTCAAAAATGACGGATCGCTACAGGTGAGTTTCAGCTACGTATGGCCTGACAACTGCATTGACTTCCAGACGAGGGAGCGGCTTGATACCAATCGCTGGTACCACCTGGTGTTAACCTACGATGGTAGCAGTCAGGCATCTGGGATAAAACTATTCATTAACGGGAAAGAGGCCATGCGAAACGTGCTGGCGGATAATCTGCTGAAAAGCATCCAGTATGGAGAAAAAAAATCCCATACATTCGAGATGCCTTTCAGCATTGGGAGAGACTTCCATGGCAGTCTCGAAGGAGTGGTAATAGATGAACTGAAAACGTACCAGCGACAACTCTCAGCGTTGGAGATCAGGGAAGAGCATGGAGAAAAAGAATTGATCACCCGCTTGTTGAAAACCTCCGAAAGCCAGCTTTCGGAAAAGCAAAGGAACGATCTGCTGGAATACTACTTGATTAATTTTGACCAGGCTTTTGCCCAGGAACTTGCAAGTGCCACCCACCTGCGCGATGAAGAAAATCAGTTGCTCACGGATCAACCGGAAGTAATGGTTATGCACGAAAGAAAGGAGCCGCGGCCCACTTTCCTGCTTAGCCGGGGTGCTTATGATGCGCCCGCAGAAAGGGTACAGCCCGCTACGCCCCACCAGTTGATCTCATTTGACCCGAAACTTCCCAGGAACCGCTTAGGGCTGGCCCGTTGGCTGGTCAACCCCCGGCATCCGCTCACAGCCCGGGTGATGGCCAATCGTTTCTGGGCGATGTGTTTCGGACAGGGCCTGGTGAGCAGCAGCGATGATTTTGGTAACCAGGGCTCGCTACCCACCCATCCGGCCCTGCTTGACTGGCTGGCCATTCGGTTGGTAGAATCGGGCTGGAATATCAAAGCCTTTATGAAGATACTGGTCATGTCGGCTACCTATCGTCAGTCATCCATTCCGCATGAGCATTCCAAGAAGCTAGACCCCAATAATATACTGTATAGCCGCGGGCCTTCTTTCCGGTTAAGTGCCGAAATGATCCGGGACAATGTGTTGGCTGCCAGTGGCCTGTTGGTACGAAAAATTGGTGGCCCCAGCGTTTATCCTTACCAACCCGATAGTCTGTGGGAAGCATTGGTAACCCGCCACGTAACCCACTATAAACAAGGGCACGGCAATGATCTGTACCGCCGAAGCCTCTACACGATTTGGAAAAGGAGTACACCGCCGCCTTCGATGATGAACTTTGATGCCCCTGACCGCTACACTTGTGTAGTGAAACGACAAAAAACCGCAACTCCCCTGCAATCGCTGGTCCTGATGAATGATCCGCAGTACGTAGAGGCCTCTCGGATATTAGGGGAACGAATGATGAGGGAAGGGGGGGAGAATCCTGAATCCCGGATTGACTTTGCTTTTAAAGCCCTCACCGGCCGCGCCGCCCGATTGGAAGAGAGAGAATTATTGAAAAAAATGTACCTGGAGGAATGGAATGACTTTCAGAAAAATCCGAAGCGGTCAAATGCCCTTTTGAAGGTAGGAGAATTCCAGCGGGATCAGAAACTAGCTCCCGCCGAACTAGCTGCCTGCACCATGCTGGCTTCGACGATTATGAATTTCGACGAAATGGTGATGCGGCGGTAAGGCGGGCCTTGCTTGGTACATTATTCACTACTCATTATTCCCTACTCATTATTCATTGCTCATTATTCACTACTCATTGCTTACTCGTCCGTAAATGTGATGACACTATGAAAGAAAAGGAACAAATCGAAAATATCAGCCACCAGCTCAACCGCCGGGAATTTCTGAAAGGAAGTGTGCTGGGATTAGGAAGTGCGGCGCTAGGGGCATTGCTCAACCCCTTTCAATCCATGGCTTCGGGCCTGCCTCAAGGCATGGATGTACCCCACCTGCCACACTTTGTTCCTAAAGCCAAGCGTATTATTTACCTATTTCAGAGTGGTGCTCCCTCTCAACTGGAACTGTTCGATTACAAGCCGAAGTTAAAGGAAATGTTCGGTCAGGAGTTGCCCGCTTCCGTGCGGGGTGCACAGCGGCTCACGGGTATGACGTCGGGTCAACGATCGTTTCCTCTGGCTTTCGGGAAATTTCAGTTTGAGCAGTACGGGAAAAGCCGGGCATGGATCAGTGATTTGATGCCTCACCACAGCCAGATCGCCGATGAACTCTGTTTCATCAAGTCCATGCACACGGACGCCATCAACCACGACCCGGCTGTCACTTTCTTACAGACCGGCTCCCAACAAGCCGGACGACCCAGTTTTGGCTCTTGGGTTAGTTACGGGCTGGGGAGCGACAATCAGAATCTGCCTACTTTCTGCGTGCTATTATCGCGGGGCAGGCGTGGGGACCAACCTTTGTACGCCAAGTTGTGGGGAAACGGATTCCTGCCCTCCGAACACCAGGGCGTGATGTTCCGGTCGGGCAAGGATCCCGTTCTTTACCTAAACGACCCGTCGGGCATCGACCGGGCCAGCCGACGACGGATGCTGGATTGTCTGGGACAGCTTCACCAGCAGCAGTTCAATCACGTGCAGGATCAGGAAATCAATTCCAGGGTTTCGCAGTACGAAATGGCCTACCGGATGCAGACCTCGGTGCCCGAAACGTTGGACATTTCCAAAGAGCCGGATTACATTTACGACATGTACGGCCCGGATTCGCGCAAGCCGGGGACTTTTGCGGCCAACTGTCTACTAGCCCGCCGGCTGGCAGAAAAAGATGTCAAGTTCATTCAATTGTACCACCAGGGTTGGGATCAACACGGTAATCTGCCGAATGACATTAAAGTCATGGCAAAAAGTGTGGATCAGGCTTCTGCTGCCTTAGTAAAAGATCTGAAACAAAGGGGATTGCTGGATGATACATTGGTGATCTGGGGAGGGGAGTTCGGTCGCACTAATTATTCCCAGGGAAAGCTGAACCCGGAAAATTATGGTCGCGACCACCATCCCCGTTGTTTCACCATCTGGATGACTGGGGCCGGAATAAAGAAAGGCATTAGCTACGGAGAAACGGATGAATTCGGCTATAATATTGTCCGTGATCCGGTACACGTCCACGATTTTCAGGCCACGGTCATGCACCTGCTGGGCGTGGATCACGAAAAGCTGGTTTTCAAACACCAGGGTCGCCGTTACCGCCTCACCGATGTCGCTGGAAAAGTAGTAAAAGCAATTCTTACGTAGCCTGGATTTTCGTCTTAATGTATCATTTACCTATATTATATGCTCCCCCGTCCTACGTAAACTTAGCGGCACTTCTGACTTAAAACTAATAAAATGGACTTGAACGAATCAATCCTTACCCGTAGAACATTTATTAAAAAAACAGCCCTTGCGGCAGGTAGTACATGGGTTGCCAGCTCTTTTGGCCTGAACCTAGTCGGTAAAGCCGCGAATCCTGATG
>JAZKGK010000277.1:11286-14123 GCA_040385915.1 Bacteroidota bacterium | reverse complement strand
GAAAGCAAAACGGTTATTCAGAGCTATATGATCGGATTATTGATTGAAGCTGGTATTGTTGCCGTTCTAAACTCAACTGCTTTGCTCATTATTGGGGTCGATTATGCGATTTTACTAGGCATTTTGGGTGCGCTGCTAAACTTGATTCCCTACATTGGCGGTGTAGTTGCCATTGCCATGCCAGTTCTGATGGCTTTGGTCACTAAAAATGATTTTACTTATCCCATTGCGGTAGTGGCAGCTTATGGCCTTATTCAGTTTATCGACAATCAGTTTATTGTTCCTAAAATAGTAGCCTCTAAGGTTAAAATAAATGCCTTGGCCGCCATAGTAGGGGTACTGGTAGCGAATGCCTTGGGTGGCGTGGCTGGCATGTTTCTGGCGCTTCCCTGCATTGCCATCCTCAAAATCATATTCGATCGCATTGAGCCACTAAGACCTTGGGGCATGCTGCTGGGTGATGAATGGCTAGATACGAAGAAAAAGAAAATCATTTCTGGCACCACTCCATCCGGGTCTTCGCTGAATAGAAAGACAGCTAAAACCCAGGGGAAGGTTGGTAGTGGTTTGTAATCTTAAGTAGGTGTCCAGTAATCAGACAAACTAATTCTGATTCAGTCTTAATGGCTAGAGTCGTGGTATCACTAGCTTCTGCAATAATTAAGTTGACAGCGCACTCCTGCCAACGAAAACCATTTGCAAGTAGTAATAAAATGCATAGCTCTTATTCTTATGCCACGGGCGGTTTCTACGTAGAGACCGCCCGTGGTTTGTGCTTTTTGCGTTCGCAGATAGCAAAGACTGGTATATTTACAGTTCCTTAATCTTGATGTTTCGGTACCACATCTTATGTCCCCAATCCTGAATTCCGATATGCCCTTGCTTGGACATGCCATAGTCAGGATACTTGGCGAACTTGCTATTTTTGACTTTTTCTTTCCATTCAGGTGTCCAAAGAGTATATTCCAGCACCCGTTGGCCATTGAGCCAATGTTCTACCTTTCCTTTATTCACCTTTACTATGGCTTCATTCCATTCGCCCAAGGGCTTTAAAGCATTTTCGGTGGCCGCCTGAAGGTCAAAGTTGTCACCCGTTCGGTGCTTGTCCATAACGTATTTGCCTTTCATCTCATAGCCTTCATCGTCCAAAATCTGGAATTCAGCGGCACTATGCCAAATGGGTTCGCCTTTTATTTCTTTCACCAGGTAAAGGATACCGCTGTTGGCATCGGGCGATAGTTTAAAATCCGTTCTAAACTCAAAATTTTCGTATTGATCTTTCGTAATGATGTCACCTCCATATCCTTCCTCTTCCTTTCCTGTTGCTTCCATCATTAACATACCATCTTTTATGGTCCAGCCACTGCTTGGAAAATTACTTTTATTGTACCCTCTCCAGGCAGACAAGTCTTTACCATCGAAAAGTAATTTCCACCCTAGCGTTTTCTCTTGACTAGTGAGGGTGTTTATCGGTTTGGTACTTACAGCGCTGCTTTGATTACTTTCGTTCGTGTTTTGCTCTCCGCATCCGAATGGAGTGAACGCAATAAAAAAGCCAAATAGCCAGCCGAACGTTCTGCGGCGGAGCAAAAAGGGAAAAATGGGTTTGTAGGATAACATAAGGTGCATCAGTTTAAGTTGATGGAGCGGGCTAGTGAAGGAGGCCTGGCGTAAGGAAGAAGAGCCGGATTTTGCCTCCTATGTGAGTACCTGTCAGCGTAGGTTGACAAGAAAAATACTGCTCTATAACGAGGCAGTGCATCGGCTGCATGGGGCATTTCGCTATTGGTAGCGCAGGGGGCAGTCAAAGACTAAAAAAGCTATTTTTAGGTTTTTTAGCAAAAATTGCCCTAACCTGCCCTTTTTAAACTTAGTAATTTAATACCAGAATCGCAAGCGGTATTCCTGTATAAAAACAGTTTATTCTGTAAAAATTGCCATTTCATAAAAGCTTTTACTGCTTAAAAAAAGGCACCTCTTCATACTTTCATAATGATCGGATTGAAAGCCTTGGTGGTGACCCTGACTTGGTCGCCTACTTTCAGCGTTTGGGCTTCTGCTTCGGTAGCAATCATTTTCACTACATAGTCATCAATAAGTACCTCGACGATATACACTACATCACTGGGGGTGAGGCTGATAACTTGTCCAAAAAACTGAAACTTAGCACTTAGCTCGCGCGATTGAAAGAGATCACGCGCTTTTCCCTGTCTTTTGATTTGTCCGGCTTCCAATTCAATTACATAGTCGGAAAGGGTATACACTTCTGCCAGGTCGTGGGTAACCAGCACTGTGGTCAGTCCGAAAGTTCGGTGTATCCTGACCAGTTCTTCTCGCAAAATGGCTTTCGTTTCGGCATCCAACGCCGAAAAAGGCTCGTCGAGCAGTAGCAGGCTGGGTTTACGCACCAATGTTCGGGCAAGCGCCACCCGTTGTTGTTGTCCGCCCGAGAGCGTATTTGGATACCGCGATTGTAGTTCAGCTAGGCCAGTAGCCTGAAGAATGTCATCTACCTGGGTTTGGTTTTTCTTATCTGCCAGACCGAATGCCAGGTTTTGTCTTACAGTCAGGTTGGGAAATAGGGCATAATCCTGAAATACCATGCCGACACTTCTTTGCTGAGGGGATAAGCACACTTTCTGCCGAGTATCCAACCAGGTTTCGCCACTGACTTTAATCGTGCCCGTTTCAGTTTTCAGCAAGCCCGCCAGGATTTTGAGCAAGGTCGTTTTGCCCGCTCCTGACTTTCCAGACAAAGTAACAAAATCCCCTTTGGAAACCGTAAAAGCTGCCTTCAGCCATGATTCGCCCGTGGGTAAAGCCAGTTTTTTGGTAAT
>JAZKGK010000277.1:0-11186 GCA_040385915.1 Bacteroidota bacterium | reverse complement strand
TCCAATAGACTACCAGCAAGATAGTGAATGAAATGGTAAGCAGAATGAGCGAGTAGGCATGGGCTTGCGAGTAATGCAGTGATTCTACTTCATCGTAAATGGCAATAGAGGCTACTTTTGTTTCGCCAGGGATATTGCCGCCAATCATGAGCACCAAGCCAAATTCACCGATGGTATGGGCGAAAGCAAGTACGGCTCCGGTGAGTAGAGAAGTTTTTATGTTGGGCAATAATACGTGGATAGCCGTTTGGAAGGGCGATTTCCCCAGCGTATAAGCAGCATCGCGCAAAGAAGAAGGCAGCGCCTGCAAGCCCGATTGGATGGGCTGAACCATAAAAGGAAGGCTATAAATAATGGAAGCCAGCACCAAGCCGCCAAAAGAAAACACCAGGCGAATGTTAAACACCGTGTCTAGGAAACCGCCAACGGGTTGCTTTGGACTGAATAACAACAGCAGATAAAACCCCAGGACAGAGGGCGGCAGTACGAGTGGAAGGCTAAGAATGGCCTCCACGGCAGGCTTGAAACGGAAGCGTGTATAAGCCAGCCAATAAGCCAATGGAATGCCGATGAGCAGCAAAAAACAGGTGGTTACGAATGCTAATTTGAATGTAAGCAGTAAAGGAGTCCAGTCCATGTATGAGTTGAGAAGTTGAGGAGTTGAGGAGTTGAGGAGTGAGCGATCGACTCTTTAACTCCCCAACTCTCAAACTTCTCAACTTAATTAAGGTTGCATTAAGGTAATTTCATTCGTTTTCACTAGCCCTTCTACCCTATCGCCTTCGTGCAACGCCAAAGTTCGGGCAGAGCGGGTAGTAATAATCGATTGTAGTAGGTGCCCGTGAAAGTCGAGGGTAAGTTGGGTAAGGATTTTGCCTTCCTTTATCTCGCTTATGTGGACAGGAAACCGGTTGCGAATACTCAATCCACCTGATAATTCTTTGCCAATGGATACTTCCGTTTCTTTGAAAACGAGGTATACTTCTTTCCCCACCTGAAGATAACCCGCCGTTTCGCTGCTGCTAATCACGACTGAAGAAAACAGCAACCCCTCTACTTCCACACTAACCAAGGAAAGCTGATCTGCCGTATCAATCTCCGAAATAACCCCCTTCAACTTGTTCATTACCTTCCCCGCAAATTAAATTGTTCATTGATCATTGATCATTGTTAATTGTTAATTGTCCACTGCCAAGGTAGCCGTATTTACGAAAAAGAGCCTGAGCCTGGGGACTAAAAAGGAAGGTGTAGAATTTTTGAGCTGAAGGAACAGTGGCCGTCTTTAGCAAAACAACGCCTTGGGCAATAGGCTTATACGCTTTCCGATCAATTTCAACCCAATGGCCTTTTCCTTGCATAGCCGGATCCAATACGACTGACTTAGCCGTAAAACCCACGCTAGCCGACCCCGAAGTGATGTATTGGTTTACTTGGGCAACGCTTTCACCGAATACCAGTTTATTCTTTACCGCATCGTATAGCTGGTAATATTTTAGCGCACTCACCGCCGCTTCGCCATAAGGCGCTAGTGCAGGGTTAGCGATGGCAATGTTGCGTAGATTGGCTTGGGTAAGCATTTTCAGGCTTTTATCAGGTACCTCATTATCCAGGGTCCACAATACCAACGAACCATAGGCATAAATTTTGGGTGCAGCCTGGGTCAATCCCGCACGGTGCAGCACTGCGGGATACTGCATATCTGCCGATAAAAAGACATCGAAAGGGGCACCATTCTGAATCTGAGTGGTTAGTTTGCCCGACGAGCTGATAATCAGATCCACTTCTATGCCCGATTGTTTTTGGAATGCCTGTTTAATTTCTTCCATCACAAACTGAGCATTGGCCGCAACAGCTACTTTCAGCTTCTGTGCCTGACCCGATTTAGGAAGAAAGATAAGAGAAAAGAATAGGAAGAGTATCTGGATATATTTCATAGAGTACCTGAAAACAGACCTGCTATAGAAAACAGGCTAGTATCCGGGCTCAATTTACTAGCTCCGTTGAGAAGTAGCAAGACAGGAGCTTAAAGTTATGTATTTTACTGTTTTGGCTTGGCAACTGGATCTTTCAAATTCGACAACAGTTTGTAAATATCTCCCTGATAGTTTACTTTCTTATAAGCGTCCTTGAGGTAGTAATTTCGAAAATAGGCATTGCTATCCATTACGGCAATGTGATTTCCCTGGACGTAGATATCGGTTCCTTCGGGTGTGGTAATGCTAAGATTACGCTGACAGGAACAAAACAGGCAAGCAGATAATAGGTATGCACACATACCGACAGTTAATACTTTCATCTGAATATAGCGTTAGGCGTTTCCGCAGAATTAAATCTTTTCAGTTTTCAGTAGTAGGTAGTATTATAGCTTGTTTTACGGACGATCGCAAAAAGAAGTTTCGAGAAAGACAGAAATAACCGACTGAAATAAATGCACAATTGGCTGATTGTCAAACAAAAATCGATATTATTTTCAGTCATTGGCTGGGAATAGCGCCTTAAATGGCAACCATTTGGCGGCAGATGGGTATATAGCGAAAGAATAGAGATAACTAAGCACGATGAAATCTTTCTGTGACTTCAATAAACTTTCAGAAAAGGAGCAGCTAACCTTTGTAGCCGATGAATGCACTTATCTGATGTATCGCCTGGAGGGTTATGTAGTAGCCTTGCACTTGTTTTATCACCAGCAAGGCGATTTCTACGTGGAGGTATGGCATAACATCGAAATGAATGAAATTGAGTTTATCCGAGCTTTTCAAAACCAGCGTTGCCTCAATCCCTACTTCAACGAAATAGATATCACAAATCAGTTAGGTTAGTACAAGAAGGTCGGAAGCGTTTGGAATGCTTCCGACCTTACTCATTACACCAAATACGCCCTCAACTTTCCGTTTCCTGTCCTTCCAGCCATCGTTTGAACGGTGGGACTTTTTCGCGGCTTACCATCACTTCTTCGTTTACTTCTGGTATTAGTTGTAGTTTGAGCTTACCATTGAAATAGGTGTGTATTTTATGAATGCCTTGCAGGTGGGCAATGAATTGCCGGTTAATACGGAAGAATAATTCCGGGTGTAATAGCCTTTCCAACTGTTCGAGCGTGTAGTCTACCAGAAATTTTTTTCCATCTGTCTTGGCCAATAGTACCAATTCATTCGTGCTCATAAAAAAGGCAATTTCCTCTTCAGAAACGGGCACTAATTGCTCACCACTTTTCACCAGAAAACGCTTCTTGTACTTTTTTCCCACCCGTCCACCAACCGATACGGATAAGCTATCGATAAAGGACTCCATTTGCAGCGCCCGTTCTGCGTGAGAGAAATCGTTCTTAATAGCTATGTATTTGGCAATGGCATCTTTGAGTTCATCCGATTTGATGGGTTTGAGCAAGTAATCAATGCTTTTCACCTTGAAGGCCTGGATAGCGTATTCGTCGTAGGAGGTGGTGAAGATGATAGGACTGCTTACAATGTTTTGCCGGAATATTTCAAAGCTAAGCCCATCAGAGAGCTGAATGTCTGAAAAAACCAGGTCAGGAGCCTTATTGCTACTAAACCATTTACTGGCCGCCTCTACGCTATCTAATACGGCCAACACTTCTACTGATGGGTCTATCTTCTGAATCAGCCGCTGTAGCCGTTCAGCAGCCGGATATTCATCTTCAATAATAATGGTCTTCATCTGAGTAGTGAGGTATTAGCCATTAGTTGTTAGGAATTAGGCTATAAAGGAGCAACAAGTGCGCATAGTATCTGGTATTGTCTCATTCAATCATTGTTGGCTCAGGCGTAATACATTTATTTTCAAATAAATCAACTAACTACTAAAAGCTAACGACCTAACAGCTAAACAACAACAACTGACTTCAGACGGTAAGCACCGACAGAAGAGGAAGTTTGACGGTAAAAAGGTCAGTATCGCTTCCAATTTGCACGGGGGAGGAGGAAAGATAGCTATACCGATTGATGATGTTTTGCAAGCCGACTTTGGTCGATTTTTCGAACAGCACTTTTTCCTGGATATTGTTTTCCACCCTAATCCAATCAGCCTCCTGCACAATCCTAATGGTCAATGGCTTGTCTTTCGAAATAACATTGTGCTTAATTGCATTTTCCACCAGCATTTGTATGCTAAGTGGCGCAATCAGACGGCTTTGTTGTTGTTGGGGAATTTGGGTTTCTATCCGCAGGTTATCGCGAAAGCGGGTTTTGTTCAGATACAGATACGATTCTACAAAAGCCAGTTCTTCTTCCAGCGTCACTGTCGACCGATCTTTGTTGAGCAACACATAGCGATAAACGTCAGACAATTGCTCTAAATATTTCTGTGCCGGTTGGTTTTCCTCTTCAATGAGGGCAGCTAGGGTATTGAGGCTATTGAACAGGAAATGTGGATCAACCTGGTTTTTAAGGGCTTCAAACTGCGATTGGATATTCTCCCTTGCCAGCGCTTCTGTCTTTTGCACATTCTTTTTCCATTCGCTGAAAAAATAAGCGCTCTCATAAATAGAAAGGATAAAAATGGTAGCGCCCATATTTATCAGAAAATGCATAGAGACATCATGATTTTTACAGAATTCAGGCCCTAAGATAAAATGGATTAAATTGGTTAGAATGACTGAAGCCGTAAAAGTAAAAATGATACTACAAAACAACTGGATTAATAATCGCTTACCAATTTGGAGATGAGAAGGAAACTGTTTCCGACCTAAGTATAGAATTAAGCGATTGCCTTCCCAAATGCTGGCCGTAACCAGGAAAGGAGGCAACAGCATAATAAAAAAACGATGGTCAAACAGCAGCAATATGTCGCCTTCATAGATGAAGGCAAACACCAGACTAACTAGTGGAATGCCAATGATTCTGGCCCATTTATCGTTCATCGTAATCGAAGTGTTGGTAGTAAATATATTCAAGCGCTTATGCTTAGTCGACGTGGTAACTCAATAGTAAGTAGCTATCAGTAATCATACCGACCGTGTCTGATCAGGAGCCACGGTCGGTATGATTATTACGGATTACAGCTACCGGATTTTAATAAACGCAGGTTAAGGTATCATTTTTTTGCCGGATTAGGAAAAATAATAAGCGCTAAGTCTTGATTAATAAGCCTTAAGCTTATTACTTGCTGTCAGCAGTGGTGTGCTTCTCTTTGATCGTAAATACGAAAAGGAAACCACGGCTGTAATTCAAGCCTTTGCCCGCGATAAAAATTGGATAGCGCCCCGGCTGAACAGATGAAGAAGCCTGAAAAGTCATTTGGCTGCTCGTCTCAAGCGTTTCATTTGGTTCAAAACTCACGGAAAGCCCTTTAGGTAGACTAGGTTCATCTACCGACAGCGTGATTTTTACCTTGTTAAAAGATTTGGAACGGTTTATTTCCACCGCTACCGACTGCATTTGTCCTTCTTCCAGTTCTATACCAGCAAGGGGAGAACTGAGCGTAAATTGCGCTTTGGGCAGCGGTTTGGCCACCGATTGTGCTTGTAACGTTTGGATAGAGAAACCCAATACAAGGAGCAGAAGACTGAATAGGCTTTTCATGAGAATAACTTTAAGGGTGAAGGTTGAGTATGGTGACTAAAATAATAAGCGATACTGGGGAACCGGGAAGAACCCGATTTGGTAAACCGAACCTATCTCGTTGGTGCGGGAGTTGTAGGCTTGGGAATATATATTTTTCCGGCCCGTCAGGTTTTGCAAATCCAGCGACATTTCGTGGGTCAGTTTCTTGCGGTTCATCCGGAAAGAAAACTTTATATCGGAGCGGAAATAATCGTTCAATTGTACCGAATAAGCTTCTTCGTGGCGGTATACGGCACTGCCAGCGATTTTAGAAAGCTCCTGGTTGATAGGGGTTACGTATTTTCCACCTGCCGTAGTTATCTTCCAATCGATATTAAATACGTTGTTCTTCTTGCCTACCTTAATTTCGCGCCCCGCCAGAAAGTTAACTACATAATGACCATTAAAAGCGGTATTGCGCTGTATGCCATCGCTGCCTTTGTATCTAGAATCGAACAGGGAAAAGGTAGCTAATAAGTAAAAGCCTTTGCCATAAAAACGCTCCAGGGTTAACTCTACGCCATAGTTTTGTCCTTTTCCTCCATTCACCAAACTATCATTTTCGGGAAAGGTAAAGTCAGCACCCGCATTTAACATAGAAAAGGATGTGGCTCGTTGCTCTACCGCAGCCTTCGTTATGTCCTGAAAATACGTTTCTACCTTCATTCGCAGGTTGGTAGTCAGCATTCGTTCAAAAGACAATGCTACGTGCTGGCTTCGGGTAAAGCTCAAGGCGCGGTTGGTTTGGATATAGGTGCCATTGGCCATTCTCGTTTGGTTAAAATAACTCATCAAAGGCTGCATTTGGCTGTGCATACCGTAGCCAAGGCCTATGGATTGTCGCTCGCTCATTTGGTACTTTAGTCCCAGCCGGGGTTCTAAGGTAGTGCTGTTATTTAAAGAAAAGTGTTGGAAATTAAGACCCGTATTCAGCGTTAACTGCTCTGTAAATCGGTGTTGCCATTGGCTATAAGCCTGGGTTAGCACACTCTTTCCAACGGTATTGCGCAACGATTTGAATGCCTTCAGTTGGGTGTCGTACTGGCTGTTATTGAGCGAAAAATCGAGTATATCTATAATTATGCCGGTAGTCAAATTATTTCGGGCACTGAATTTCTTGTTTACCAACAAATTGGCTGAATACTTATTTTGTGCAAAACGCACATCAAACGTATGGAAGGGCGAACGATCTTCTATGCTGAGAGAGTCGACAGCGAACTGTTGAAGGCTGTGGGAAGCAGACAAGGATAGTTTATAATAAGTGCTGGGATTGAAATAATACATGTGCGATACCCCAATAACGCCCGTTTGGAATTTGGATACCGAATTTTCATCATCGTCTCCAAAAAGGTCTTTTTTAGTCGTATCAGCCTCGCTTCCTAGCAAAGTGATGCTGCTGGCACCACCTAACCCAAAGATGGAGAAGCGCCCCGATTTGGCCGTAGGCACGTCGATTTTGAAAGTAAGATCCTGGTACTGGGGAACGGCAGTACCCGTACCGAAATTGATGCCCACCGCTTTGAATACGCCCAAGGTGGAGTATCGATAGTTGACCAGATAAGAGGCTTTGCTTTTCTTAGAAAAAGGTCCTTCTGCGCCCAATTCAAAGCCATTAAAGCCTACCTGACCCAGGAATTCTTTTTTGTCGTGGTTGCCATTGCGCATTTTTAGGTCGAAAACCCCAGCCAAGGCATTGCCATATTGAGCTGGGAAAGCCGCCGTCAAAAAATCTGACTTGTCGAGTACGTTGTTATTCAGCATACTTACTGGCCCACCACTAGTTCCGAGTGCACCGTAGTGATTAGGATTCGGAATGTTTATATCTTCCAATCGCCAAAGCAAACCTGCAGGCGAGTTACCCCGGATAACAATGTCATTTCGGGCATCATTGGCTCCGCTTACGCCGGCAAAGTTGGCGGCCATACGGGCTGGATCGTTGCGGCTACCAGCGAAACGTGCCGTACCTTCCGGGTCGAACGAACGGGCGCTGACAGTGGCTAGCTCATTATTGGGAACTGTGCCATCTTTTACAGCCGTAATCACCACTTCTTCGCCGGTAATTACCTGCTCTTCCAACTCCAGGTTGAGCTCTACTTCTTTTCCGGCAGTGACTACGATATTAGAAATGGTTCGTTCTGCGTAGCCCAGATAGGTAATTTTGAGGGTTTGCCTTCCAATGGTTACTCCACTCAATTTGAATTGGCCTTTTTCATTCGTAGAGGAGCCAATAAAGGGCGATGCACCCACCACTACTACATTAGCCCCCAATAGTGGGTATTTGGATTGGGCATCTACTAAGGTGCCTTTGATGGTTTGGGTAACTTGTTGAGCTTGGGTAGTTTGGTAGCTCAGAAGAATAAATAGAAAGTAAACTACTTTTTTCATGGCTTTAAGGTTTTAACTAACCAAAATTGCCATGGTAAAAGATGTCTTTCCTGGTGAATCGGGGTGAAACGTAAAACTTCCAGGGTGAAAGGTGAGAGAAACTGGATGAAAAGGAATTAATCTCCGACCGTTATCGGATGTGTGGCAGGGAGTATCCGTCTGCTAAAGGACGTGAGTCTATCGGACGGATACATTCCTTTTGTCTACCATACCTACTATTTAATTGGAAGCCACTCTTGATGCGATAGGCTCCGGCCCCAGCGTTTCTGTTTTACCTAACAGAGCGAAGAAATCAATAAACCAGCTCATTTTTTCCTGGTTTAAGCTTAAATTAACGGTTCTGCCCGTTTTGTTCGCGTCAATCAATTCAGATTCAGTGAGTAACTTGACATGGTGAGAAATGGATGGCTGGGCCAGATTGGTCAAGTGTTGGGCTTGAGTGACGGTCAGGCTTCCTTGCCGAGCAATTTCTCTAAGTATTAATAACCGGTTACGATCACCTAGCGCTTTAGCTGCTTTGAAGATAAATTTGTCGTTATTCATGATAATAAAATAAAAGTTAGAGAATATTCAAATAATCGAAACTCCAAAGTTAATAGAATAAGGCAAATTTTTACTAAAATAGTTACTAACACTTAGTAATTTATATAAGGGTAAAAACCAAACAGCTCAGAACAGCGAAAATAGGTTTGTTTTTAAAAGAAACAACGGCAAAAAAAGTTACTTATCCTCCGCATATTGGATGCCCGCTTCTTTTCTGACCCAATCCATTACCTCCATCAATAGTAGGCTATCCTGGTGGCTCATGCGGGGGCTTTGTATCCGGCCTTCGCGCAGGCATTGCATCACTTCGGCGGCCTCGTAATTATACCCATTGCCTATGGTGTCAAAGCGCAACTTGCTCGATTCTTTTGCTTCCTGGTGCAGGGTAATATAGGCCGTAGGCGCATGCCATCGGTCATGGATATGAATGCTGCCCTTTGTACCGGCGATGTGGGCTTCAACGGCGGTAGTTGCTACGATGGTGGAATAAAGCGTTGCCATAGCGCCATTGGCGTAGGTCAGCGACATGCCGCAGTGTTCGTCTACCTGTGTAGCGCCAAAATGCGCCAATGCACTCACTTGGGTAGGTTTTCCTAAAATAGTGGTAGCCAGGAACAGCGGATAAATACCAATATCCAGCAAAGATCCGCCGCCTACTTTCCGATCAAACAACCGGCCTTCGGGAGTAAAGTCAGCGCGAAAGCCAAAGTCGGCACGGACGGACTTTACTTCCCCAATCGCACCCTGTTCGATCAATTCCATGGCCTTGCACGTAGAAGGCAGAAACTTCGTCCAGAGGGCTTCCATCAGAAAAACCTGCTTCTGCTTTGCCATGGCAACCATTTCCTGTACCTGAGCAGAATTAATAGCCAAGGGCTTTTCGCAAAGCACTGCCTTGCCGTGTTGCAGACAAAGCAAGGTATGGGCATAATGACCTACGTGGGGCGTAGCAATGTATACCACATCCACTTCCGGATTCTGTACTAATTCTTCGTAACTGCCATAACGATAGGGGACTTGGTAGTCATCGCCAAATTGAGTGGCCGTTTCTATTGACCGAGAAGCAATAGCCAATAATTTAGCGTCAGGCAGCACTTTCAGGCCATCAGCAAATTTCCGAGCAATCCGACCCGGCCCTATAATACCCCAGTTAATCGTTTTAGTCATTGGTTGAAAAGTTTATCTTGCGAGCAAGTTAGTAAAATCACAACGTACCGTTCAAGCTATTAGACACTCCATATGACACCATTATTTTTTGCTCATCCAGCCGACTTACGGGAATGGTTTGAGAAAAACTTTGATAAGGCAACGGAAGTATTGATCGGTTTTTATAAAGTGGGTACGGGCAAGCCAAGCATTACCTGGTCGCAATCGGTAGATGCAGCCCTGTGTTTTGGCTGGATTGACGGGGTTCGCAGATCCTTGGGCGAGGAAAGTTATTGCATCCGGTTTACGCCGCGTAAACCCAAAAGCATCTGGAGTGCAGTAAATATTCAGAAGGTGGCCGAACTGACTGCCCAAGGCTTAATGAAGCCAGCCGGACTAGCGGCTTTTGAGAAAAGGGAAGACAAGTATTCAAAAATATATGCCTTCGAACAAAAGGAAATAAGTCTGAGCGAGGATTTCAGACAAACTTTTGAAGCCAATTCACAAGCCTGGGACTTTTTTCAGTCCCAGGCTCCCTCCTACCAAAAAACCGCAATCTGGTGGGTGATCAGTGCCAAGCAGGAAGCCACCCAAAAGAAACGGCTGGCAACGCTGATAGAGGACTCCGCCGCCGGACGGAAGCTAAAGCATTTACAGCGCGGCAATCCATTAAAAAGCGAAAAAAGCACCAAATAGCAATCCATCTCCCGTGGCTGGTATCCCCACTAGTCCACTTATCATATCATTTAAGTTAAGCCAAATGAAAGAGTTACCAATACGAAATTCACACATGGAGTTGGGTGAAATATATTTTTATACTTCTACTATCGTAGGTTGGAAGCGGCTTTTAAAACCTGATCCTTACAAAAGGATCATCATCAATAGTTTAAAAAATTTAGTAGACCGTCAATGTATCATCATTTACGGTTTTGTCATTATGCCGAATCATATTCATCTGATTTGGGAAATGCTTAAAAAGAACGGTAAAGAGATGCCCGATACGAGCTTTATAAAATTTACCGCGCATGAGTTAAAAAAGGATTTGAGCAAAAACTATCCACCTATTCTGGATATGTTCAAAACAGAGACCAACGATCGCGAATATCAATTCTGGCAAAGAGATGCTTTGGCTATAAGAATATTCTCGAAAGAGATGCTGATTCAGAAATTAGACTATATTCATTTCAACCCACTGCACGAAAAGTGGAATCTGGCAGACAGGCCGGAAAAATATGCGTGGTCCTCCGCAAAATTTTATGAAAATGGGATAGATGCTTTTGGGTTTATCACGCATTATATGGATAAATTGTAATACCAGTTGGTGGACTGGTGAGGACACCAGCCACGGGGAGAAACGATGCTTCCTGCGTCAGCATGACAGAATGGTCTAATCTTGCTCTTTGATTCTTAGCCTGACGGCTATGGTGGCCGCCGCTGCGGTGAGGATCCCGGCGGGAACCGCACCAGCCACGGGGAGAAAGGTTATCCTAACCGCAGTTTAGCTATGGTTTCTCCGTGGCTGGTGTCCCCACCAGCCACAGCGCAGCAGTT
>JAZKGK010000276.1:0-3243 GCA_040385915.1 Bacteroidota bacterium | reverse complement strand
AGCTGTAAACACCTATAAGAGCTGCAAAAGCGAGCCCGTGGAAAATTTTAGCTCTCAAAAGTTTGGCTTTACAATGCTTGAAAATATATTGTATTATTGACACGCAAAAAGTAGAGACCAGAACCTACATTAAAAAAACGGGGCGAAACTGAAAAGCCAAACGAGTAAGAAACTAAAAACAACACAAATGGTAACAGTAATTGTATCGCATGAAGTGACCAACTTCGCAGAATGGAAAAAAGGATTTCAGGCTAACGAACCTAGTCGTGTACAAGCAGGCTTAAAAAGTGTTGGCTTGTTTACCTCAGTTGAAAACGCCAATTACGTAACCATTGTGATGGAAGCACCAAGTGTGGAAGCTGTCAAGGGAATGATGGGGAATCCTGAATTTCAAGAAACGATGAAAAAAGCAGGCGTTATTGGTATTCCAGAAGTAAAATTGCTCAACAAAGCTTAATACTTCAAAAGCTCACCCCACATGACCATCGACTTTCTGCGCCAAACATGCCTCTCCTTGCCGGGTGCAACAGAAGACATCAAATACGACAGCGACTTGTGCTTCAGTATAGGTCCGAAGATTTTCTGTGGCACCCGCATCGAAGGAGCGTTCCGAGCCGGTTTCAAGTGCGATGAAGAAGATTTTGCTACCTTGATGGAGCGGGAAGGCATTATTCCCCTACCCCGGCTTTCCAAAACCTTTTGGGTAAGAGTGGAGCAAAACACGGCGCTTAGTCCCCAGGAATGGGAGCATTATCTCAGGAAATCCTACCAACTGGTGGTGGCTAGCTTGCCCAAGAAAAAGCAGCAGGAATTGGGCTTGCACTAAGGCGCTACACCCAGCAGATTTCGGAAATCTGCCGGGTGTATTTAAGGTTTCAAGCTTTACAAAGACATCAAAAGGTTTCGCTATTATAGCAAGTATGAAAGACAAGAATGACATGGAAACCTACGTATCTATATTACGTGGCATTAATGTAAGCGGGCAAAAGAAGGTGAACATGAAAGAATTAAAAGCCTTGTACGAAGAATTAGGCTTTACTCAAGTGAGAACCTATATTCAGAGCGGGAATGTGGTTTTTGAGTCTAGCCCTGCCAAGCCCCAAGACCTGGCCAAGCAGATAGAAGAGAAAATAGCTGACAAATATAAGTTCGATGTTCCGATAATTATCAGAGATGCGGAAGAATGGGAGAATACGCGGAAGGCTAACCCTTTTCTTGCCAAAGACAATAGTCAACTCGACAAATTGCACGTCACTTTTTTGTCAGAGGAACCAACCCAAGCGCATTTGGATAAAGTAGCCACGTATCGCTACGAGCCTGATGAATTTATTATTGTCGGAAAAGATGTATACGTGTATTGTCCGAATGGCTACGGAAACACGAAACTGAACAATACTTTTTTTGAGAATAAGCTCAAAGTGACGGCTACTACCCGCAATTGGAAAACGGTCAATGAATTGGCGAATCTTATCAAAAACACCCCGTATAATTAGATTACGATTTATCTAACCAATTTGCTGGAAACCGGCAAGACCGCTGCGTGCTGTACGTGTTTCATTGTCCCGTTTACTAGGCCAACACCGAAAAGGCTACACAAGAAACGGAAAAACGGAAGTGGTGGAATTGGAAAGATGAGCGCATCAGAGAATAGAATTTCATCCAAACAAAAAAGGAACGAGCACTTCGTTCCTTTTTTGTTAAATTTGCGCAAGCATAGCGATTCCATTCGTTTTTGACTCCCCAACTTTAAAACTTCTGAACTTCAATGTTTGACAGTCTTAGTTCCAAATTAGATAAAGCGTTCAAAACCCTGAAGGGCCAAGGACGCATCACCGATATTAACGTAGCCACTACCATCAAGGAAATTCGCAAAGCCCTGATGGATGCCGACGTAAACTACAAGGTTGCCAAAACCGTTACGGACAATATTAAGGAAGAAGCCTTGGGTCGTGAGGTACTTCTTTCCATACAGCCAGGACAGTTGCTCGTAAAGATCACTCAGGAGGCGCTGACCGAACTGATGGGCGGCACCAAGCAGGACATCAAATTTACCGGCGACCCAGCCATTATCCTGATTGCTGGTTTGCAAGGTTCTGGTAAAACTACCTTCTCTGGTAAGCTTTCGAGCTATCTTAAAAAGCAAGGCCGCAACGTATTGCTGGTCGCCTGCGATATTTACCGTCCGGCAGCTATTGAGCAGTTGAAGGTATTGGGCGAACAGGTGGGCGTGGAAGTATACGCGGAGCCCGAAAACAAGAGTGCCGTGGAGATTGCCCAGAATGCCATCCAATACGCCAAAGCCAATAATAAGAAGGTGGTTATTGTGGATACCGCTGGTCGCTTGGCTATTGACGAGCAAATGATGAAGGAAATTGAGGCCGTGAAAGCAGCCATCAAGCCTAGCGAAACACTGTTCGTAGTGGATGCAATGACGGGTCAGGATGCCGTGAATACCGCCAAAACTTTCAACGATCGACTCAACTTCGACGGTGTGGTGCTTACTAAGCTCGACGGTGATTCACGCGGTGGGGCAGCGCTTTCGATTCGTGCAGTGGTCGAAAAGCCGATCAAGTTCATCAGTACTGGTGAAAAAATGGAGGCCATCGACCTGTTCTACCCCGACCGGATGGCTAGTCGGATTCTGGGTATGGGTGACGTTATCTCGCTGGTAGAAAAAGCCCAGCAAGCCTTCGACGAGGACGAAGCGCGCCGCATTAACCAGCAGATCCGTAAGAACCAGTTCAACTTCGACGATTTCCTGTCGCAACTACAGCAGATCAAGAAGATGGGTAACCTGAAGGATTTGGTAGGGATGATTCCCGGTATGGGCAAAGCAATGAAGGAAGTAGATATTGACGATGACTCTTTCAAGCCTATTGAAGCCATCATCCATTCCATGACCAAGCAGGAGAGAAGCAACCCTGACCTGATCGATGGTACTCGCCGCAAAAGAATTGCCGATGGTAGCGGTACTTCCGTTCAACAGGTAAATAACCTGCTCAAGCAATTTGGTGATATGCGTAAGATGATGAAATCCGTCAGCCAGATGCAACCCGGAAAGGGCGCTCTTAGCAAAATGAAAATGCCGAAAAGATAATAACAATTAACAATTAACAATTAACAATTAACAATTAACAATTAACTTGGCATGACGTCGCTTTTGCGATGGAACGCAAGTAATCATATTACTAACTGACCTTTCGCAGGCCAAATTTTTTGAAAAGTCCTAAAAAAGTTTAAGAA
>JAZKGK010000275.1:0-7350 GCA_040385915.1 Bacteroidota bacterium | reverse complement strand
CTCACCAGCCACCCAGTTCGGATTAGTGGTCTGGTGAGGACACCAGCCACGGGAGAGGAAATACGCAAGCGAAAGTGAAGCCGTAAGCCGGTATAGAGGCATTCAGGGGAATCAAGACTGGTGGCCCGGTCTTGATTCCCCTGAATAATACTGCTGATTGAGAACCAGCAAAAAGCTAAGAAACCGTCTCTTGTGCTTTGGCCTGAAAATGTTTTGCCCGTAGCCTTTCGACTAATCGCCAGTATTTATCAGGATAGTTTTCCCGGCTTTCAAACATCTTTTTTGCATCATCAAATGCTAAGTAGGATACTTCTTGGTCAGTTACCCCAAACTGATCTAATAAATGCTCTTCGATGACCTTTAGCATCTCCTGAGCCTCATCTTCAGAAATATATTCCCCATTAATTTCCATAGTGTTTTCCTTTATTTGTTCGTCGTTTTGCTAGTGACTCAAGGTCAAAAATGGTGAAATCATTTCACCATTTTTGTAACGCTTTGTCTACCTCAATTAATCGAAAAGAAGCTTAAAAGGTAATTTCTTTTTCCTCGACACAAATTTACTTTAAGCCCTGCCGCACTGAAATGAGAAGTAAGTAAAAGGCCCAAATGACTGTATAACTGGCTCAGCCACACAGTCAACAAGAAGAATACGTAAGCAACGTGAGGAGTTTAGGCGTACATGTGTGATTAACTCAGCTTTGGCTCCTACGTAAGAAAATCGCATAGATCATAGGCGCTATGGCAGAAGAAAACGCGCCAAAAAGAACGGCAATGAACTCCACCTAAGAGATGAAAAAGCAAAATTCCCCCAAGGGTTTACCCTTGGGGGAATGAGAAAAATACCTATATATGATTCATTTACTTTACTAAGGGCTACTTTTCAATGATAAGCCAAACCTTTTAGGTTAGAATGGTCATAGATGAAGGGTTGAAAATTATTGTCCAACACCTGACTGTTTACCATGATATAGTTGCACGTAACGCTACCGAATATAGTGGCCAAAGCCGCATCGGCAGCATCTCGGCCAGTGGCTATTCTTACCAACCCATTCAACGGCGCAAGCCTTGTTGCATCAAAAATAATCCAGCGGCCACCGATATACGCTTCGAAACAGGCATGGAAATCAGGTGGGTTCAGTTGGTAAGCATAGCCAGTAAAATACCGCGCTGGTATTGACAAGGCACGGCATAACGTAATACCCAGGTGGGCAAAGTCGCGGCACACGCCTGCCCGTTCGCTAACGGTGTCATAAGCAGAGGTCTGAGAGTTGGTGCTTCCACTCAGGTATTCTACATTTTCGTAAATCCAGTCGGTAATGGCAAGCACTTGGGAATATACATTCTCAATCTTACCGAACATATTGAAAGCCATCCGGTAGAGCTTATCGGACTGGCAATAACGGCTAGGGAAAAGGTAGGGAAGCACTGAGCCATCTAGCTTTACAACCGGCACCGTTTCCAATTCATGATGATCAATCACCTGGTGATACGTATCAACAGTGGCTTTATAGGCCACTTTAATTGTCATGGGTTCGGTCACCTCCAATCGCATAAAACGATTTTCACCCGTATTAGAATTTAATTCTTCTACTCGGATAAAGGGATTGACTGTAAAAGTCTCTTCCAGTACTGTTTGGGTAGACGTTCTTAAGGCATGGATATTTAAAATGAATGTCGTTGGCGAACGGACAGTGTATTCTAATTCACTGGATACTTGAAATTTCATAGGACTATTATTTTTTTAGGTTTGTTTTTTTAGGTATTGGCAACTGACTCAACGTTACTTCCATCCATTCTTCGGGTATATGTTCCAGGGCTGCCTTTAACTCCTGTGCCCAATGGAGAGAGATTTTTTCCAAGTCTTTTTTCTCATACCGGTGTTCAACAATGGCGTAACTATCTTTTTGGTAAAGAATAACATCAATCGGGAATTCTACGTCACTGGAGCTGACACGGGTAGAGTCAAACGACAGAAAGCCAGCCTTCAACGCTTGCTTTATACTGGAATTAGTATGCAGGGTGCGATTCAAAATAGCTTTCCCCTGGCCTGAATTTCCAATAATAATATAGGGTGTACTATCATCTAATTCTACCCAATTCCCTTGTGGATAGATTAAAAAGAGCTTGTGCTCTTCGTCATCTTTGAGTTGTCCTCCCACAATGGTATTGAGATTGAACTTGAAGCCCGATTTTTCCAAAGCTTCCTTGTCCTCCTCGGCCACCTTTCTTATTTGCTCGCCAAATGCATTGACGGCTTTATACAGCTTATTGTATTCCTGCCCCGCTTCCATCAGATCCTTGAAATATAGAATGGCTTTATCTCTGACTGACCGCAGGCCGCTGGTCATGATAAAAAGCGAAAATTTGTCTTTTTGCTCAATAAAAATTTTCTTTTTAACGGAAGTATTGGTGCCTGAGGTAATGCGGGTATCAGCAATGGCTACCAGGCCGTCTTTCACTTTTATTCCTAAACAGTATGTCATTTTTGTAAATTTCAAGAGTATACTAACTCAAAAACGAGCCAAATACGGCCAATTTTAAAGCTTAAAAGCAAGTTTTTACTCAATGACTATTCAACAATAATCATATTTGAATTTTAACCCCATCACCTCTAACGAGATAGCCAAAATTTAGATGTATATTTTTTATTGTTATTTCAATAACAGAGAAACAAGCATTTAATTAGCTATTCTATTTAATCACTTACTGTTAAATAGTATCTTCGCCCCCAAATTATCAAACTCATGATTTCAGTAGACGCACTCACGGTAGAGTTTAACGGCCAGGCTCTTTTTAGCAACATTACTTTTAATATCAATGAAAATGACCGGATTGCCCTAATGGGCAAGAATGGGGCAGGAAAATCTACTTTATTGAAAATCATTGCGGGAGCCAGCAAACCCACCCGGGGAAAAATATCGGCACCCAAAGATGCGGTAATCGCTTATTTGCCTCAGCATTTACTGACCGAAGACAACGCCACCGTTTTTGAAGAAACATCCAAAGCTTTTGGGAACATACTCGCCATGAAAACGCAAATGGAGGCGCTTAACCTGGCATTGGAAACCAGAACCGACTATGAATCAGAAGAATACTATTCGATTATTGAACAGGTATCGGAACTGAGCGAAAAATACTATTCGATTGAAGACAGCAATTTTGATGCGGAGGTAGAAAAAGCCCTGTTGGGCTTAGGCTTTTCAAGAAGCGATTTCACCCGACCCACCAAGGAGTTTAGTGGTGGCTGGCGCATGCGTATTGAACTGGCCAAAATCCTTTTGCAAAAACCCGATTTGATTCTGCTCGATGAGCCTACCAACCACATGGATATCGATTCTATCCAATGGCTGGAAGATTTTCTGGTAAACAATGCCAAAGCCGTCATCGTCATTTCCCACGATAAAACTTTTGTAGACAATATTACCAACCGCACCATTGAAGTGACGATGGGGCGTATTTATGACTATAAAGTAACCTATACCCAATACCTGCAATTGCGCAAAGAAAGACGAGAGCAACAACAAAAAGCCTTCGACGATCAGCACAAGCAAATAGCCGATGTTCAGGAGTTTATCGATCGATTTAAAGGTACTTACTCCAAAACCCTGCAAGTGCAATCGCGGGTGAAGATGCTAGAAAAGATAGAGATCCTAGAGGTAGATGAGGTAGATACGTCTTCCTTGAACCTGAAATTCCCACCAGCACCGCGCTCCGGTAATTATCCCGTCATTGTAGAAAGCTTAACCAAAAAATACGGCGACCATACCGTTTTTAAAGATGCCTCCCTGACGATTGAGCGCGGACAAAAAGTTGCTTTTGTAGGTAAAAACGGGGAAGGAAAATCCACCCTGGTAAAGGCCATGATGGGCGAAATAGATTTTGAAGGAAAACTTCAGTTGGGCCACAATAGCATGATTGGCTATTTTGCTCAGAATCAGGCCTCTTTACTAGAAGAAGACATTACGGTATTCCAAACCATCGATAACATTGCTACGGGTGACATCCGTACCAAAATCAAGGACATCTTAGGTGCTTTTATGTTCGGTGGCGATGCCATCGATAAGAAAGTAAAAGTGCTTTCGGGAGGTGAAAAAACCCGCTTAGCAATGATTAAATTACTGTTGCAGCCAGTAAACCTGCTGATACTCGATGAGCCAACCAACCACCTGGACATTAAAACGAAAGACATCCTGAAAGACGCACTGAAAGCCTTTGACGGCACCCTGATTCTAGTATCGCACGACCGTGATTTCCTGGATGGCCTGGCTACCAAGGTTTTCGAATTTGGCAATAAACGCATCAAGGAGCATTTTGAAGACATTACCGGTTTCCTAAAAAACAAAAAGCTGGAAAACCTGCGTGAAATTGAAAGGAAGGCAGTAAAGTAAATAAGCATTTTAGCGCGCACGCAGGCTCCTGCTGGAGTGGCTGTCATAACTTCAGTAGCCTAAAGTTATTGGCTTTTCGCAACAAACATTACCTAAATATTAACAATATTATTTTATTGTTAATATTTAGGTAACTTTGAGTCATCATAACTTTAACTACCTCTCCATGAAAGCTACTCAAACCGCACGTATTGCCTTAGCCGACCGAATTAAAATTGCCCTACATGAAACGCTTATCCATTCAGACCAAGCGCTGTCGAAGAAGCTTAAAAAGCCCCTTCAAAAGGTAGCCAGTACGCTTGCCAAACAGGTGATTTCTCTTCAATTAAAAGCCCAGAAGAAACAAGAGAAAAGTGATAAGAAGAAAGCAAAAAAAGATAAGAAAGCGCAAAAGTCTTTATCAATAGACATTAAATAATTAACTCTTCTACTGTATCACACTCAAACAAAAGCGCATTAAACTACATCTTTTAAAATAATGTGCTGGCCACAAACCCAGTAAATCAGTAGTTATATGTCTATCCAGATGCACTTTTTCCTCTGACAGAATCGAATGAGCAGGGTTATTTAAAGCATTCCCAACGCATCATCAGCGGTATTAAATACGGAAAGAGTTACTTATAAAGTTAGCAGAAATGCCTGCTGGAACGCTAGGAAAAACCAGTAGGCAGCCATCTCGCTTTATTCACACGGTTAATTCTGATATCATAATTTCTTAACTTCGCCTTTCATCCCCTCATACATGTATGGCAAAAGCCGAAAATTCCATCCCATTTTCGTCTCGCTCCAAGGTTTTTGAGTTGAGGATACATTTCTGTTCTTTTTGTCAAGAGGAAACAACGCACTCGCTGACTGAGGAAGGAGACCATCACAAGAGTCAAGGCAGCAAAACCCAAGACGATTCCAGTACCGAAGGCATTTTAATGAAGTGCCTAGCTTGCGAGGCTTTTACTGTCGTATAAAGTAAAGCCTGCTGGTAAATCCAGTTCCTTCTGAAATAACATCAACAAACCATTAAATAGACATCAGGTAATCGACCAGGGGATTGTCGTCGGGCAAGCTTAGCTTTTTGCGCAATCGATGGCGGGCAGTTTTGATGCTGTCCGAGGATACGCCCAACAGCGTAGCGCATTCTTTCAGGTTCATATTGAGCCTCACCAATGCGCATAGCCGCATCTCGCCCACGCTAAGGTCTGGATGTGCGCCTTTCAGTTTGACGAAGAAGTCCTGATGCACCTGTTCAAAATACAGCTTGAATTCATCCCAGTTCTGATCCAGGTTAAAACTGTAGTCAATCAGTTTAATCAGGCGACTAAACAGGGGTGAATTCTCTGTGCGGGCGGTAGATTTCAATACCTCAGAAATGGTCTCCCGGATTTCCTCCATAATACCATTTTTCTGTATCTGATTGAGTGTGTGGGTAGTTAGTGCCTTATTTCGGTATTCCAGTTCTATTTGGAGTTGTTTCTCTTTCATCTGGCTGATGGCTGTCTCAGCTGCGGCCTGGGCTTGTTGGGCCAGTAATACTTGCTGATTTTTTTCTATCAAGGCACTGTCTCCTTTCATTTTCACTCGCTGCCGACTAACAATCAGTAGGCCGATGACTAGACTGCTCAACAGGCCGATGGCAAACAGGTTTCGGATGGCTCGATCGTACGCTTTTTCTTCTTTTAGCAATTCTATTTCTACCTGCTTTTTTTCACTTGCGTAATTGGCTTGCAACTGGGCTATTTTTCGCGTGTTTTCATCATTCAGAATCGAATCTTTAGTTTGGGAATAGCGCAACTGGTATTGATACGCTTCCGCGTGTTTGTTTTCTTTCTCCGATAACTCGGCTAGAATTTGATAGGCTGAGGCAACTTTTTTCTTGTTGTCAATTTTCTGGGCTAGTTGCAAACACTGTCTGATGTAGGCGTAGCTATCTTTCAAATCGCCCATTTGCTCATAGACAGTAGCCAACCCTTCGAGGGTAGAGAGCATGTTAAACTCATCGGCCAGTGCTTGCTGAAGCGGCAAGGCTTTGGTCAAATACGACAATGCCTGCGGATATTGTTTGAGCCCTACATAAGCCAAACCGATATTGGACAAACAAATAGCCTCTCCTTCCTTGTCCCGCGCCAGCCGTACCTTTACCGATTGAAAAAGGTATTTCAAGGCTTCCTGGTAACGATTTAGGTTCAGGTAAGCGGCTCCAATGTTATTCAAAGTCATCCCGTGGCTGTCTTGCTCGTCCGCTTTTTTCTCCAGCATTTTCAAGGCGCTGAAATAGTATTTCAAGGCGGTTGGGTAATCCTGCTGGTCATCGTAGATATTGCCAATGTTATTCAGCGTCCCCGCAACACTGTTTGAATCGCCCCTTTGCTCATCAATTTTCATGGAACGGAGGTAGAATGCTACAGCCTTGGGGTAATTGCTCTGTTTGTTATACACGAGCCCCATATTGTTGTAGGCATCACCAATGCCTTTGGTATTTTCTAATTCCTCATTTAGCTTCACTGCCTTTGCGAAGTATTTCAAGGCATTCCCAAAATCATTTTGCAGGTAATAGCTCACGCCTATATTATTGTAAGCCAAGGCAATCCCCTTCTTGAAACTTAATTCAGTAGATAGTTTAATCGCCTCCTGGGCATATCGCATGGTCTTTTTGGAATCAGCGTACCAATATCGTTTGCTCAACTGATTTAGTACATTCACTTTCACTGTGTCTTTGGAAAGAGGCAATAGTCGGAGCAAACTGTCGAGCTTGCGATCCTGCGCTTGGATGAAGTGGAAGAAAAACGAAAGACAAAAAGATATAAGTAGCTTTTTATGAGACATTTGCATCGGGTTCAGGACGAGTCCGAAAGCTATAGAAAAATCAGTAAAATGCCTACGGCTTTCCAGGTAAACCCGGCAGGTTTTGGAAACCTACCGTTTATACACATGTCTGCCAATTGGCTCATGGCTGTCCCAACGGCTCCGG
>JAZKGK010000274.1:0-21615 GCA_040385915.1 Bacteroidota bacterium | reverse complement strand
ACCGTCTGTTGGAATAAAGTATAATGCTGACTTTATTCCAACAGACGGTTGGCCGCTGGCGCTCGCAATGACGATTCATTTTTTTTCTGCCAAAGAAAACTTTACATATAAATACAAGGTATAATTATGCTTGACCGAACTAAAGCGCCTAGCTATCAAACAATTCAGTCTGTTTTTATTCCTAAGGCTCAAACGCAGCACCTAGACAATGGCTTGCCTTTGCACGTAATTAACGTAGGCGAGCAGCCCTTGATACGTTTGGAATGCATTTTTAAAGCGGGAACCTGGTATGAATCTGCCCGGGCGACGTCGTTATTTACTACGAAGATGTTAAATGAAGGTACTTCTACCTATTCATCCCGACAGATTAGTGAGTATGTAGATCAGTACGGGGCATTTATTGAATTCAATCACGGCGTTGATAAGATTACCATTACTGTGTATACGCTGGTCAGATACCTGCCAGAGATATTGATATTGGTCAGCGATATTCTTCAGGATTCTATTTTTCCGGCGAAGGAATTAGAAAACGTAAAAAATATCACGGCTCAGACGCTGAAGGTAAACCTGGAGAAAAACACGTACATCGCCAATATGGCGTTTCGATCCCTTTTATTTGGCAAAAACCATCCTTATGGCAAAAGCTTGCAAGAAGAGGATATTGATTCAGTTGAGGCAAATACCTTAAATGATTTTTATCAGCACTACATGCGTGGGCGGGCTTTCGATATTGTGCTGGCTGGCAAGGTGACGGAGAAGGAAGTTGCTTTAGTTAACCGTTACCTGGGAAAATTGCCTGTGACTATGGCAGAAGCATTACAGGTACAAGAGCAGGTTTACATCCCAGAGTTGGTGCCTGCTATCATAGAGAAAACCAATAGTTTGCAGTCTACTATCCGTCTGGGAAGGCGTTTGTTTCCCCGCCAGAATCCGAATTATCTGCCTATTTCTTTATTAAACGAAATATTGGGGGGCTACTTTGGCTCGCGGCTTATGAAAAATATTCGGGAAGATAAAGGCTTTACTTATGGTATTTCCTCTAATACAGTCACTTTTATACAGGAAGGCTACTGGATTATTGGCACGGATGTAAAACGGGAATCGACCCGGCAAACCCTACAGGAGATTGATAATGAAATCAATATATTAAAAACTGAGCTGGTAGAGGAGGAGGAACTGGAAACAGTAAAAAACTATATGATTGGCTCATTTGCGGGCTCCTTGAATACAGCCTTCGACATTGCCGACCGTTTCAAAATAACTCACTTTGAAGGCTTACCTCTGGATTATTATGATCATTATATCGATAATCTGCAAGCCGTTTCAGCGCCGCAAATTCTGACTTTAGCCAATCAATACCTAGATAAAAAGCTATTTCAGGAAGTAGTAGTAGGAGGGATCAATTAACAATTAACAATGATCAATTAACACGACTCATTGTTAATTGATCATTGTTAATTGTTATTAGCTTTTTGCTTGGTTGCCGTAATCTGCGGCACGTTCGGCAGTTTCTTTTACTTTTGAGGCACCGTATTCAGCAGCTTTATTGACTTTGTCTGCAGCTTTTCCAGTAAGATCGCTAATGCTAGAGATAACGGAATCTTTCAGTTCATTCAGTTTATCTAAACTGGTATTTATTTGTCCACCAAGGTCATTAGATAAAGCAGTAGCTTTATCAGATAATTTCTTTCTGGAGTCCTTACCACTATAAGGAGCTAGTAACATACCTGCGGCAACGCCAGCAGCGGCTCCAATTACAAAACTTAACAGAACTTTTTGCTTATCTTTCATTATCAGAAATGTTTATAATTAATATACTAATATAACTAGAGCAATCTCAGCCCTTACTCGCTAATATACTCATTCTTGCCTGCTAAGGTTGTCGTTTGCTCAATTTTTTCTTTAGGTATCTTTGCGTAAATGCGGTTACTCCAACGTATATATTCCATCTGGTGTTGCTTTTGGTTTGTAAGCCTTTTTCTGTTGCTATTTCCTTTTTTCTTTATTTTTTTACAGAAAGAGTCCTGGAAACCCCTAGCACATTACCTGAATAAACTATGGGCACAACTGTACTTTCCCCTGTGCGCCATTCCTGTAGAAGTGCATTATGTCTCTCCATTAGATCCTCACAAGCCTTATCTCTTTTGTGCCAATCATACTTCTTACCTTGATATAGCCCTGATGGGGCTAGTGGTACCGCATTACTTTGCCTTTATCGGCAAAAGTTCGTTGAAGAAGATTCCACTGTTCGGGTATATGTTTCGCAAATTGCATATTGATGTAGACCGGAGTAGCTGGGTGAAAAGTCACCAGACTTTCCGGAAAGCATTGGAAGTACTGAGCCAGGGACGTAGCATTGTCGTTTTTCCCGAAGGGGGCATGGTTACCAAGGCACCACCGGCACTCACACCATTTAAAGACGGCCCTTTCCGGATGGCCATTGAACAGCAAGTACCTGTCGTGCCGATTACGCTTCCATACAACTGGATTGTGCTGCCCGACGATAACCGCCTTCTTTTTACCCGCCATCTCCTAAAGGCCATAGTCCACACTCCCATCTCAACGCAGGGTCTTACCCTGGCCGATGTAAGCCAGTTGAAACAGCAGGCTTACCAAGTGATTGAAAATGAGTTGAAAAAGTATTGATGAGAAGCGTATCACTGATGTGCAGCAAGGGTCTAAAAAGGGTTAATGCTGCATACATTGACCCTGGCTGCACCCAACATTCAATACGAAAAAACGAATGTAATTTTTTGTATTAATTCTCATCCAATTATTTGCAAGAGAGTGAAAATAAATCCTGCAAAACTACAGTAATATGGTTTAATGGGTATATATTTGAAACCAAGAAAGATTATTAGATTTTTAAGCAATGTAAGTAAACAAACGCTTGGCCTCTGATTGTCTGCTCTTTTCTACGAAAAGCCAACGCTACTACCTCAGCCTCAATTCAGTTAATCTAAACCGTTGTTATGCTTTATCCTTCCTGTTTGTAAAAGCGGTAACTCAGCTATGAGTTTTTCATAATGATCCTTGTGAATTTCACCTTAACACATTTAATTATACAAATGACATGGTAAGATATTTATATCCCTTAGCAATACTGTATTTTATTGCAAATACCGCTATTGCCCAGCAATCGCCGAAGCCCCTACGGCAAACCAATGAAAAGGCGGTAGTCCAAGTGCGCAAGCCGGGAGAGACTTACACGACTATGCATGCGAAAGACAATAGAACGTCGGTGTTTAGAGCGGGTAGCATGCAGTCGTCAGGTGCTGAGGCGGGTACGACAACCGTCATTGTTGAATTTAAAGAAGACCCGTTTTTTGTCCAGCAGCAGCAACATTTGCCAGGTATAAAACCATCGGCTTTCACTTATAAAGAGCGATTTGTCAGACTTTCCAATGATATGGCTAGAAGCAACTCCAATCTGACTAGGGTTGGAAAAAGCCGTGTTGCCGAGGGGAGTATAAAGCAGAAATATTATAAAGTTTTTTATGGAGCCAGCATAGCCCTCGCTCCCGAACTAATAGATTCGGTACGAAAGCTAAGCTATGTGAAAAAGATATATACAAACGATACGGTAAAAGCGATATTAGATAAAAGTGTCCCACTCATTAAAGCAGACCAGGTATGGAGCCAGTTGGGGAGCAAGGGCGAAGGCATAGTCGTAGGCATTATAGACACCGGTATTGATTATACACATCCCGATTTAGGTGGTGGATTTGGGGCTGGGTTTAAAGTAATGGGTGGCTACGATTTTGTAAATAAGGACAATGACCCTAAGGATGACAATTTTCATGGTACCCATTGTGCTGGCATTGTCGCTGCCGACGGTGTCTATCTAAAAGGGGTTGCCCCGAAGGCGAAATTAGTAGCGCTAAAGGCGTTGGACAGCAATGGATCAGGTACCTGGGATAATATTATTGCGGCCATCGAGTGGGCAAGTGACCCCAACAATGATGACAATGCGAATGATAAGCTAGATATAGTTAGCATGAGTCTGGGCGGTTCCGGTAACCCAGATGATGCCCTTTCTCAAGCAGTAGATAATGCGGTTTCCTTGGGTATGCTCTTTTGTGTAGCTGCCGGAAATAATTACGAATATAGTGCCATATCAAGTCCAGGAACGGCTCGGCTGGCACTTACGGTTGGCGCTTCGGATGATTTCGATCAGATGGCAAATTTTAGCTCTAAAGGCCCCAATACCAATATCTTCTCTATTAAACCAGAGGTGATTGCCCCAGGCGTTGGCATCCATTCTACGGTATTGAACGGCGCGTATGCCTCTTATAATGGCACCTCTATGGCCACGCCACACGTGGCTGGCGTGGCTGCCTTGTTGAAAAAACTGCATCCAGACTGGACACCAGCGCAAATAAAGTCAGCCATTGTTACCACCGCAAAGGACCTGAATTTTCACGTAATGGTGCAGGGAGCTGGTCGGGTAGATGCTTTCAAAGCTGCAAGTGTTTCCTCTTTTGCTGCCCCTGCCCAGCTAAGTTTTGGACTGGATGATTTGACTAAACCAGTTTGGACAATGGCGCAGACTGTGCTCATTACCAATAAACATACCATAGCGCAGGCATATGCTGTGCAAGCGGCTGGCTTAAATACTGGCATAACCTTGCAGGCCAATCCCGCTGCTTTTACCCTTGCTCCTGGTGCGTCACGGTCGGTGGTCTTTACATTGGCCGTTAATAATACGACTGTTGTAGATCCTAGCCATGGATCAAAATCTTATGGAGGTCAGGTTACGATCACTGGTGCAAAGGATGTCATGCATCTGCCTTGGGCATTTGTGAAGTCTCCCAAGTTGACTTTAACTTTTGATAAGCCTTTCCCAAGTTTTACTATTGTCAGTCAAAATAATTATTATTCTACAGGAAATGCCACCTTGAGCGATGATGGGCTTTCGGCAGAATTATTAGTGGCTAAAGGCACCTACGACATGCTGTTTTTGATGGATCAATCTTGGAATAAAATCGTAATCCGGGAGAGTATATTAGTAGCCGGATCCATTGCTTTCCATATTAGTTCTGCGGAAGCGACGCGTGCTATTAAGCCCAGAGCAGTAGATGAAAATGGCAATCAGCTTGCCACTGCTGCCGAAACTTTTGCTTTTCTCTTTCCGTCAGGAGCTTCAATTACTCATTCAAGTGTGTTTTTTGGAGCCCATCGGGATGAATATTATCTTTCAAACGTATCTTCCCGATTTACCGTACTTACGAATCAAACTCAAGTAGATATTCCAAACGGCAAGATATATCAGGTACAATACACTCCTTTAAACGGCATCACTTCGGATGTGACGCTGAAGAACAGTCCTGCACAATACCTCATTCGGGATGTACAACTTCAGTTAAAGCCAGGTGCTTCGTCGAATGAGATAATTCCATATACCCATATTAAGGATATTAACAATTATGGGGCATTTGGTATTGGCGATGTTCTACCGTTAGTGGGCGACAAATGGCATGGGAAGGTCTATCTTACGCCTCCTACACATACGGTATATCAGTATGCGTTGAGCTTTGGTTCAATCTTTAATAAAGACTTCTTTTTGTTCACTCAATATTTAAATTATGCGGAGGGCAAAATTGGTGCTTTTGTTATTCCCCCACCCCAGCCCGATATCTTTTTATCCGAGCCCGGACAAACCCTTGTTTTTGGGAAAGGCGCTATTTATCCTTTTTCCGATTCACCCTACGGAGCTCCATGCTGGCAGGTGCTGTTTTATGGGCAGTTGAGAGAAAACAGAGTGGAAGATGGCCGGTTGGCTACTTATCAATTATTTAATGCCCAGAATACGCTGGTGAAAAGTGGCAACTTAAATGCGCTTCAGTATGAAGATATTTTGTCAGGAAAAAATAAATTGGTCGCCAAAAATAACAACTATGTCGTGGGAGGGTTCGCTGGAAAAGCTACGCTTACCACCACTTTCGACCAAAGTTTGACTGATACAAAAAACCCGAATATCACGTCGCTTCAGGTGAGAAACCATAAAGGCGTTCCTTCCGAAGTGCTGGAGTATGGAGCCAGCTCTTCCATCCGGTTTTCTTTTGATGATGAGGCGTTAAATCAGTCGACTGTCAAACTGTATCTGAAATTAAGTGGAACGACTACCTGGAAAGAAGTAGCAGTGAACAAGATTTACCAGTCTGGTTATGGAACGCTTTTGTCGCCCGTAGGCGCTTTGTATATAGCCAATGTGACTACCTTTCCGACTGCCAGCGGAGCCGTTGACCTCCGAATTACTGCTGCCGATAATAGTGGCAATAGTACCGATTGGATTTTGGAACCTGGCCTGGTGGTAGAAGATAAGGAGCCGGACTCATCGGTATGTACGGCTACGGGCACAATTTTGCGGGAATACTGGGCCAATGTCACGGGAAGTAATATAGCGGCCATTCCAGTGAACAAGCCACCCACCAGCACCAGCCAGGTCACCAGCTTTCAGGGGCCATTGCCCGTTGCGGGGGCGTATGGCGTGGGCGATAACTATGCGACTCGGTACCGCGGCTATCTGTGCGTGCCCACCACGGGCAATTATACCTTCTGGCTGGCTTCCGACAATGACGGGGAATTGTGGCTAAGCACCGACCAGACTGTGAATAATAAAGTTCGGCTGGCCTATATTCAGGATGGCTTTGTAGCGGTAAATCAGTGGACGAAATACCCCACGCAGAAGTCAGGCTTGGTGAGTTTGGTGGCTGGGCAAAAGTATTATATCGAGGCTTTGCATAAGGAAGCCTCTGGCGGGGATCAGCTACAAATCGGCTGGCGACTGCCTACCTCAGCAGCCAATGCCAACCCCGTCGTCATTCCGGGATCGGTGCTCTCGCCTTTTGTGCTTAGTAACCTTTCGCCTACCGTAAGCCTTACTGCGCCGCTTAAAAATGCGGTTTTTGCCTTCGGAAGCGATATTGTCCTGGTGGCGAATCCCAATGACAGCGATGGAACGATAGCGAAAGTGGAGTTCTTTAACGGGGCGGTCAAATTAGGCGAATCATTCAGTAGTCCCTATTCATTTACGATCAATAAAGCCAACGCGGGTAGTTATGCGCTCACCGCCAAAGCAACGGATAACTTAGGAGCGACAACTACTTCTGCTACGGTGGAAATCACTGTATCGCTTCCTACTACTTGTACGGCCACGGGCACAATTTTGCGGGAATATTGGGCCAATGTTACAGGAAGTAATATAGCGGCCATTCCAGTGAACAAGCCACCCACCAGCACCAGTCAGGTCACCAGCTTTCAGGGACCATTGCCCGTTGCGGGGGCGTATGGCGTGGGCGAGAACTACGCGACTCGGTACCGCGGCTATCTGTGCGTGCCCACCACGGGCAATTACACCTTCTGGCTGGCTTCCGACAATGACGGGGAGTTGTGGTTAAGTACCGATCAGACTGCGAATAATAAGGTTCGGCTGGCGTATATTCAGGATGGCTTTGTAGCGGTGAATCAGTGGACGAAATACCCCACGCAAAAGTCAGGCTTGGTGAGTTTGGTGGCTGGGCAAAAGTATTATATCGAGGCTTTCCATAAGGAAGCCTCTGGCGGGGATCAACTGCAAATCGGCTGGCGCCTGCCTACCTCAGCAGCCAATGCCAACCCCGTCGTCATTCCGGGATCGGTGCTCTCGCCCTTTATGCCTGCTCCTGCCCGCATTGGCATGGATGAGGATAAGCTGCTGGCGGTGGATAATTTGCTTACTGTCTATCCTAATCCATTCTCTAGTAAAACGGATGTTGAGTTCACTGTTGAAAAAGAGGGACAAGTGGCGTTACAATTGTTCGATTTGCGGGGAATCAAATTGAAAAGTTTATTTGAAGGAAATGCAGAGGAAGACAAAATTCATACAAGGGAAATTAATGGAAATACCTTAACTGACGGAGTATATATTCTTTGTTTTACTACCTCCACTGGCATCATTCATAAGAAAATAGTTTTAACCAGAGAATAACCTCTTGTTGTCAGATCGGTACGCTATATCAGCGCGTACCGATCTGTTTTCTGCCCAACCCCTCAATCTACCCAATCGAAAGATCTTTCCACGGCCTTCTTCCAGCCAGCGTAGAGTTTGGCTCGCTGACTGTCGGGCATGGCAGGCTCCCAGGTTTTGTCGATTCCCCAATTTTGAGTCAGGTCATCCAAGCCATCCCAATAGCCCACCGCTAGCCCGGCGGCATAAGCAGCGCCCAACGAGGTCGTTTCAATCATTCGGGGGCGAACCACGGGTACATCCAGCATGTCGGACTGGAACTGCATCAGTAACTCATTGACTACCATGCCGCCATCTACCCGCAGAGAGCTAATGGATATGTTGGAGTCTTTTTCCATGGCGTCGAGTACTTCGCGGGTTTGGTAAGCGGTAGCTTCCAGTACTGCGCGGGCAATATGGCCCCGGTTGATGTAACGGGTAAGTCCTGCGACCACGCCCCGGGCATCGGCTTTCCAGTAAGGCGCGTACAAGCCCGAAAAGGCTGGCACGAAGTAAGCGCCGCCATTATCTTCTACTGTGCGCGCTACGGCTTCTACTTCGCTGCTTTGCTGAATCATTCCCATATTGTCGCGCAGCCACTGCACTAAGGCGCCGGCAATGGCTACACTGCCTTCTAAAGCATAATGAACTGGTTGTTTGCCCAGTTGGTAAGCAACGGTAGTGAGTAGTCCGCAGGTAGAAGGCACTGCTTGGAAGCCGGTATTCATGAGCATAAAGCAGCCGGTGCCGTAGGTGTTTTTGGCCTCGCCTGGACGGAAACAGGTTTGTCCGACCAAGGCCGCCTGTTGATCGCCCAGATCGCCTGCGACGGGAACCCCAGCCAGGATACCTTTCGCTTCTCCGTATACTTCGCTACTCGATCGGATGGTGGGCAGCATCTGGCGTGGAATATTGAACGTGTTCAGTATTTCACGGTCCCAGTTCAGCGTTTGCAAATGCATCAACTGGGTACGGCTGGCATTGGTTACGTCCGTTACGTGTATGCCACCAGCTACTCCGCCCGTCAGGTGCCAGATCAGAAAGGTATCCATATTGCCAAAAATAGCTTCTCCACTTTCGGCGGCTTCTCGTACCCCAGCTACATTGTCGAGTATCCATTTTATTTTTAGTCCGCTGAAATAAGTAGCTAGCGGCAATCCGGTTTTGCTGCGAAAGCGATCCTGGCCGCCTTCTTTTTCCAATTCCCGCACCGTATCGCCCACCCGCGTATCCTGCCAAACGATGGCGTGGTAATAGGATTTGCCGGTATGCTTGTTCCAAACTACCGTAGTTTCGCGTTGGTTGGTGATGCCGATGGCGGCTAAATTCTGGGTAGTAAGTCCACCCCGCTGTAATGCCTCGGAGGTCAGTTCTTGTGTGTTGCGCCAGATTTCTTCCGCGTCATGTTCTACCCAGCCTGGCTGCGGGTAAATCTGGTTATGTTCTTTTTGGGCTGAACAGACGGTATTGCCTTTTCGATCGAATACAATAAATCGGGTGCTGGTCGTGCCTTGGTCAATGGCTGCGATGTATTTTGGGGCCATATTTGGTTTTTTGCGGTGAGAGATGGGCGAATCTGAAGGCTTCGTTGTGGTTCGCATATTCAATTAAATTCCGAAAAACTTTAAGGCTAAACCGGCTATAATTGCGCCTATGGATGGAGCAATGACCGGAATCCAGGCGTAACCCCATTGCGAGTCGCCTTTGCCAGCAATAGGCAAGATGGCATGCGCCAGGCGAGGCCCCAGGTCACGTACTGGATTGATAGCATAACCGGTAGAGCCACCCAAGCCTAAGCCAATCACCCAAACCAAGCCACCAACTAAAAAAGGGCCTAGGCCTGGGGAAACCGTTCCCACTGCTTTGGAGCCAAGCGAAGCTACAGCGATAAGGAGTACCGCTGTAGCCAAAGCCTCGCTCAAGAAGTTGGCTCCCGCATGACGGATGGCCGGACTGGTAGAAAAACAAGCCAGTTTGGCGCTAGCATCTGTCGTGCGCCGCCAGTGAGGAAGGTATTGCAGCCACACGAATATGGCTCCCACAAACGCACCGAGCATTTGGGCGGGAATATACGTGCTTATTTTACTGAAATCATTGGTGCGGAAGGCCATTCCCAGGGTAATGGCTGGATTCAAGTGGGCGTCGGCACTGCCAAAAGTGATAGCCACGAAAACAGCGACCATCACAGATAAGCCCCAGCCGGTGGTGATGGTGATCCAACCGCCGTTTTGCCCTTTGGAATCTTGCAGCAGGTTATTGGCTACTACGCCGTTGCCTAGCAGAATGAGCATGGCGGTTCCAACGAGTTCGCCGGTAAAGGGTGAAATGAGCATATGGTTCCTCTTTTTGTTTGATGGATAAAGTGACTGTCCAGATGACGAACAATATCCACAAAAACAGGTGCTTTGCTAGCTTTTCACCAGAAATTATTTGAGAATTGGATCAATAAAAACAGATTAGCGCTCCGATGACGTAATCCATTTGTGGGTATAAGAAGGCTGGTAGGCCGCCATACGGTCGAACAAGCGGGTTTCCTCCGCTTCTACCATCAGCAAGGCACGGTTTTGGGGTTTCAGAAATCCTTCTTCCTCAAAATGATCCAGCGAACGAATGAAATGGTCGAAGTAGCCTTCTACATTGAATAAGATGGCTGGCTTTTGGATTGTTCCCAGTTGGTTCCAGGTAAGAATTTCGCAGAGCTCATCCAGCGTTCCGAAACCGCCCGGCATGGCTATAAAACCATCCGATAGATCGCACATCAGTTGCTTGCGCTCATGCATCGACTTTACTACGTGCAGCGCCGTCAAGTCTGTATGCCCCACTTCCAGATCCATTAGGTGGCTTGGAATCACACCGATGGCTTTGCCGCCTGCATCCAGCACGCTGTTAGCAACTGCGCCCATGAGGCCAACTTTGCCTCCGCCGTAGACCAGCGTAATATTATTTTTGGCTAGTAATTCACCCAGCTTTCGAGCTTTAACTTCGTAAACTTCGCGTTTGCCCGCACTGGCGCCGCAGAACACACAAATACTTTTGAGCATACAATAGAGGTTGAGAATAGCTAAAGCTACACAAGTTTATGCATTGAAAGTAAAGTTTGTCTGGCAATTAAGGTTTCGAAGAAAGGGGCAACACAAACGCTCTCTTATCTTCTGCCAAGGTTTCGGCAAAGGCAGTTTTCACTGGACGACCCAGCCAGCATTCGGGTGCGGTATCTCCCAAGATATAGGCCAGCGTAGCAGCGGTGTCATACGTTTGGATCGGCTCGGTCAACTGCTTGTTTCGCTCAATGCCCGGCCCGGTAATAATCCAGGGAATTTCTACTTCGGCCAAGCTGGTTCCGCCGTGATGGCGGCGATGTCCACCGTGGTCAGAAGTAATCAGAAGCACTGTTTCGTCGGCCATACCAGCCGCGCGGATACTTGCTACCAGCATGCCAATCAGGCTGTCGGCCTTGGCTACTGCCCGGTAATACGCTTTCGACTCCCAGCCAATATGGTGTCCCGTATGATCTACATGATCGAAATGGATAAAGGTAAACCGGGGTTTATTGGCTACTATATAAGCACCCGCTTCCTGGGCGGTTTTGTCTTCGTCCTCCGTATTTTTGAGCATCGTAAAAACTTCCGTTTCTATTAACTGGGCAAAGCCTTTCCAGTGGTGGAAACAGGCAATATCTGCGTTAGGCTCGTTGCGGCGAGCCACCTGGAATATAGTCGGCCAGAGCTTACTGGCCTTTTCGCCGCAATGCGATTCGCGTTTCAGCGGAACCGTTTTCCAGACGTTGGAGGTAATGCCGTGCTCCTGTGGTGTTACTCCATTGAGCATAGAGGCCCAATTGGGGCTGCTATAGGAAGGAAGTACCGCACGCGCTTGCATGGAGTATGCCCCAACCCGCATCAGGCTGTCGAGGTGTGGGGTTTTGGCTTGGGCAATGCCATGCGGACTTAATCCGTCTATGCCAATTACAACCAGGTACTTGCCAAATGGGCGGTGTTGACTGTAGCCATTCAGGCTAATCCAGCAAAGCAACATACTGCACAGTAATTTTTTCATAGGTAGTCGATAGCCATTAGTTGTTAGCGATTAGTTTATTTATCCGCTTGTGATGGATCAAATAAGCTAAACTGCATTGTCCCACTATTTAGATTAGGTGAATGCAAGAGACACAATCGTCGCTGCCAAAGGAGGCGTTTCAGCCTCTTGTAATACCTGTTCAAGAACCGACTAATTCGATTGTATAACCAGCAAAAGCATTTATGAAATTGTTATCCGAACTTTATTAATCAAGGCTATTAAAGGTCTTTGAGAGAGTTTTCTTAACCAGGATTTAATTTGTTCTACTTACCGAACCGTTCGTGCTGGTTTCCGTAAACTGACCTATTACTAAAAATTAACCACTATGTCTATTAACCGGAAAAGTATTTGGATTGCCTCCGCTGGCCTTGTGCTGGGAGTAGCTGCTGTGGCCTATGCCCGACGGAAAAATTATGCGCCCTTGCCTGTAGCTCCCCACGTGGATTTGAATCGCTACATGGGCGAATGGTACGAAATTGCTCACTTCCCAGAATCTTTCGAGAAGGATACTTATGGCACCAAAGCTAATTATACCCTGCGCGACGACGGAAGCGTAGAAGTATTGAATACCAGTCACAAAGGCTCATTGACTGGCGAGTTGAAAACCGCGCGTGGCAAAGCCACCGTGGCCGATGCTACCACAAATGCAAAGCTGGAAGTAACGTTTGCCTGGCCGTTTAAAGGCGATTACTGGATACTGGACGTAGACGATAACTATCAACATGCCCTCGTAGGTGTTCCTTCACGCGATAGCCTGTGGATTTTGAGTCGGACAGCTAAGATAAACCTAGAAACGCTGCAATTACTTACTGCTAAGGCGCAAGAGCTAGGTTTCGACACCAGCCGGTTTATTTATACCAGTCAATCAGGACGTCAAGTGCGAGCGGTTTCGGCTTAAATCTGTGCTGGCTTATCAGGACTCAACAAAGCTAATAAACTTTAATGCCCCGAACTGTAATTGAACTCGCTCAAACAGTACTTTGTATTTTTTGGCGTGAATGAGAGGAAAAGATCTATTTAAGTGGCTGATATTTAGCGTAGTTCTTGCTTTCGGGGCATTGGTCAACATAGGAGGAATACCGATTAAATGCATTAATAAACGACTATATAGTTTCTCTCTTTACAAATAATATTGAACTTACATGGCTTGGTTGGGGGCTAAGCATAGCTTCCTGGTAAGCTAGCAGTATTTGAAATATCTTTATGGTGTTAGCCAATTGCAGATTAACATCCTATGAGATATCAATACAAGCCTGCCTTAGGCAGCTTCATCCTATTCTATCTGCTTTCTTTCTCCTCCTTTGCGCAGGATACATTCAATAATTATAAGCCACTACAATCTTCCGGACAAATACCTGTAGACTTTCTTCAGCTCTCTTCTGAAAAGTATACGCAGGAAAAAAATGCCATTTCAAAAAGCGACAAGGCTTTTGATAAACGGGCAAAAAAAGATTTTTTCCTGGAAAGCAGCTTTTTGATTCGTGACTTGCTTTATAGTGGCCGCGTGCTGTTCAATGATCCGGTAAGTGTGTATATCAATCAGGTAGCAGATCAATTATTGGCAGGTAACCCTGCGTTGCGTGGCAAAATCCGTTTCTATGTGGTTAAGTCGCCCTCAGTCAATGCGTTTGCTACCAACAGCGGCATGATTTTTATTAACCTCGGCCTAATCTCACAAACAGAAACGGAGTCGCAACTGGCTTTCATCTTATCGCACGAGATTACGCATTACCTTAAAAAACACGTCGTTAGCCAATACGTAGAAGACAAAAAGATAGAGAAAGGCAAGAAACTGTACCGTTCGCTTTCTTCTGAAGATAAGCTTTTGAGCCGCACCAACTATTCCAAAGAACTGGAAACGGAGGCTGACCTGGAAGGGCTTTCGATTTTTCTACAATCTAACTATAGTACCAGGCAACTAAACGGCGTGTTCGATATGCTTCAGTATGCGTACCTGCCTTTCGATGACATTCCCTTCAAGAAATCTTTCTTTGAATCCGAACACCTCCAATTTCCGGCTACCTGCTTTCTGGACAAAGTAAAGGCGATTGCTCCGCCCACTGACAAAGACGAGACGGAAAGCACGCATCCGAGTGTAGAAAAAAGGAGAGCGTATATTTTGAGTAAAATTGGTAAGGGAGCAGACACGATCAAAAGCGATTACCTGGTTTCTAAGGCGGCTTTTCTACAAGCCCGCAAAATAGCGCGGTTCGAGTTATCGCACCTCTATCTCACCAGCCTTCGGTACGAAAAGGCTATTTATAATTCCTACCTGCTATTGCAGGAAGATCCGAACAATCTCTATTTACAAAAGAACATTGCCAAAGCTTTGTATGGCCTGACCAAATACGCCAATGAAGAGGCTTTTAACAGTGTACACGAGGACGAAGAACGCATAGAGGGGCATTCGCAGCAAGTTTACCACCTGTTTGAACGATTAAAAGGGAAGGAGTTGAATGCACTGGCCTTGAAATACTCGCTCGACCTGAAGAGGAAATTCCCGACTGACGTGGCCTTGGCTCAACTGAGCGACGATTTATTGAAGGCGTTGGTAGTCAAACACTGCAAATCAGAAGATGATTTCTCTGCTAAGCCTTTGTCAGAAGTGAGGCAGGGTTTAATAGAGGCCAGCCTGGTCGATACAACGGAGGCCGCACAAAGGAATAAATACCAGAAAATAGCCATTGACCAACTTAAGACCCAAACCGAAGAAACCGAATACTTTATCAAATATGCGTTTGTAGAGGATTTTAAGGATGAAGCATTCGCTAAAAATTTCGATAAATATCTACAAGAAAAGCAATTAAGTACCCAGGAACGGAACGAGACCAAGAAGCAGAAGCGAAGCCGCCTGAGAGCAGAAAACAAGCAGAAAGCACGGCAGGAAAGGATAATAAGCAAAAAAGGCGCTGCCCTGGGCATAGACAAAGTGGTGATGATCAATCCGGCTTATTCAAAAATAGACCAGCGGAAAGCAAAATCCATTCGCTACCTCGATTCTGAAAGCGCTGAACTGAAACTGAATGAACAGATTCAAAAGAACGCTCAGTTAGCCAAACTGAAAGTCGATATCATTAGCGATAACACTTTGCAAAGTTCAGATGTAAATAAATTCAATGATTATGCTTTTCTGCGAACCTGGATACGCGAACACATCAATCACCTGGATGCGTCTGTTACCATGGGCAACCTGGATGTGACTTCGGTGCAGGAGTTGGTGGCTAAGTATGGCACTAAATATTATTGTTGGACTGGGTTTGCCAGCGTACGAGAAAAGAAACGAATGAAGGCTGCTGTGTTCTTTGGCAGTCTCGTTTTTGCTCCTACCATTCCCTACGCCTTGTACTACGTAACCATGCCCGAATACGATACCTATTATTATTCCATCGTTTTTGACCTCACTACGGGCAAACCCGTTTTTCAGGATATTCAATTTATTGATAAGAGAAATAGCCGCGATGTGATCAATTCAACGGTGTACAATACTTTTTACCAATTAAAAAATAAACGATAAGTAGGTAGATAGGCTGATATTTAACTTTCGACAAATGAGAAAGGAATTATACTCTTTTATAGGTCTCCTTACCCTATTCACCAGCGTTTGTGCGGCGCAGCCGGGGTATCAGGGCAAAAAGCTGTCGATACAGGGAAGTATGTACTTTATGCCAGCGCTGGTCAATGCCAATTACAGCAAAAAATCTGGTTTGCTTACCTTCAATACCGCCAGCGAAGCCTCTTTAGATTATGTGGTGGGCAAAAGAAATAGCCTTGGCATGTCTTACCGCCATGCCCGCACCAGCAATCTACTGGGCGAAGGTAAGGAAGGCGTATCCCCAGATAAAGTATTTACCAATAGCGTAGGAATATATTACCGACTATATCGGCGGGATTTTGGCAACATTGCCCCTTTGGGCAGGTACTTACAAATGGGTGCTGGAATGATGTTCAATAAGGTAATAGAAGAATCAGGGACTACGACTTCCTTTAATATGTATTCGATACGAGTAGGGCTGGGTAAAAATAGGGTTCTTTTCGACCGGCTCCTCGTGTCTTATGGTTGGGAGTTTGCCTACAGTTTTACCGGTTTTAATGCAGAAGGCGTGCTAGGCGCTACCTATTATTATAAAGATGAAGCACCCAGTATGGCGCAATACCGGCTATTGCGCCATTCCATGCTGAATCTGAAAGTCGGCATTGGCTTTTTGGCGAAATAACAGCCTTCAGCAAGATATAACCTGTTTTATCGATTATAAGCCTAAGCCCAAAGCTGACGGCTGAAAGCTTAAAGCTAATAAAATGACACTAATGAAAGCTGTTTGGAGTAGTTGTCTGCTGTTGCTGGCTATCGGTTTGCCCGGTTGCGATCCAGATGAAATACTTAGGAATGCCAAGCCCCGCGTGCGCGATAAGCCAATAGATCACAATGAAGAGTATGGCTATAATTACCCCAAAGTGATATTGTTGGATGAAGAGTTTGATGACAATAGTCGGGGATGGCAGTTGGAAAATGCTTCTACTCAATATAGTATGGATATATCGGGCAGCGTGCTAACTATAGATGCTAGAGATAATGTGTTTCGGCAAAATAATATTAACATGGCTGCTTTGAAGGAAATGGACGATTTTGAAATAGAAGCCCGTCTGGTAATAGTCAGCAGCAGTAGTTATTTCGATTTTGGACAAGCGAATGCGCTGCATTGGGGTTTGGCTACGACATCACCCAAACGGTGGTTGTATTATGGCCTTGACAATAGAGATGTAGCGGTAAGTATAGGCGCTTTTGACGGAAAGGCCTTTGAGCAAGAATACATTGAACTAAATAAGGTGCTTGAAGGCCGTGCGTATTATAAGGATGATTACAATATAATTATGGTAAGGAAGGTGAAGAATAGCTGCTATTACTTTATCAATGGTGAATTTATCAAGAAAAAAGAGGCGCTGCCATTCTATGGGTCACGCATTGGTTTTGGTGTGGGTGACTATGCCGGTATAAAGGTAGATTACCTAAAAGTGAGCCGATTGACCGTGAATTAAGTAGAGCGTGACTGCTTGCCACCCAAATTTCCTACCTTTGAGGTATGGAAAATACGAACCGAACCGAATTGCAATCCCTAGGCGAATTCGGACTCATCCGCCGCATTAGTGCTGACACTACGCTTCAAAATCCCGAATCGGTGCGGGGCATCGGCGACGACGCTGCCGTAATTGATGTAGGCAATCAATATCTTTTGCTTTCTACCGATATGCTGGTCGAAGGCGTGCATTTCGACCTTAGTTATGTGCCGCTGAAGCACCTGGGCTATAAATCGGTGGCGGTCAATGTTTCCGATATTGCCGCCATGAATGGTATCCCCAAGCAAATTGTCGTGGGTTTAGCCCTCAGCAATCGCTTCTCAGCCGAGGCCATCGACGAACTGTACGAAGGCATCCGGGCAGCCTGCCGAAGCTACCAGGTCGATCTGGTCGGTGGCGATACCACTTCTTCCTCTTCCGGCCTTATTATCTCGATCAGTGTTACTGGCCTGGTAGACAAAGAAAAAGTAGTGCTTCGCAGTACCGCCCGCCCTAATGACGTTATATGCGTAACCGGCGATCTGGGTGGAGCTTACGTGGGCTTACAACTGCTGGAACGCGAAAAGCGCGTATTCCTGACCAATCCCGATATGCAGCCCGAATTGCAAGGCAAAGATTATATGCTGGAGCGCCAACTCCGTCCCGAAGCCCGCATGGATTTTATTCACGAACTGCGCGACTTAGGTGTAGTGCCCACGTCAATGATTGATATTTCGGATGGCTTGGCTTCTGAACTATTGCATATTTGTACCCAGTCGGGTGTGGGAGCCAATATTTTTGAGGAAAAAATACCCATTTCTCCCCTCACTTACGACAATGCCGTAGAGTTAAGCCTGGACCCGATTACTTGCGCTTTGAACGGCGGTGAAGATTATGAACTGCTTTTCACCATCAATCAGTCCGACTACGATAAAATCAAAAACCTTCCTGATGTGGCCTTTGTTGGTTACGTCACTGATCAACCTCAAGCCGTCAATCTCATTACCAGCGGTGGCAATACCTATGCAGTAAAAGCCCAAGGCTGGGAGCATTTTTAGTTAAAAGTAGGGTAGTCGTTTACAAACAAACCCATAATTGTTCATTGTTCATTGTTCATTGTAAAAGCTTCTGCCCAGAGTAAGTCTTCGGGCGTGGTTATTTTAATGTTCTCATAGCTGCCATCAATGAGATAAATAGGAAAACCCGCGCGTTCGGCTACACTGGCATCGTCGGTAAAGTTCGGCGATTCTTCTACTTGAAAGGCTTGTTGAATGAGGGATAGTTGGAAAGTCTGAGGCGTTTGAATCAGGCGTAGCTGAGAACGATCAAGGGCGCGGTTGGAGCTTGCTTCTACCAACCTGACCGAATCTTTCAGGGGAACAGCAGCGACAGCGGTACCTTTTTCGGCAGCTACCTGGAAACTGCGCTCAATAATATCAGAGGAAACAAAGGGGCGAACGCCATCGTGAATAGCGACTAATCCATCGCCTTTGATGGCAGCAAGGCCGTTTTTGACTGACTGAAAGCGAGTATTACCGCCTGCCACCAGTTGCACCGGGATATGGAAATGATGTTCACGACATAAGCGCTCCCAGGTAGGGAAGTCCTTTTCGGGCAGGACTACAATCGTAGGAGTTCCAAAAAGAGAGCCTTGTGATGGAGCCGCAAAGCGCTCTATGGTATGCATCAGAATAGGCTTTCCGCCAATGCTGATGAACTGTTTGGCTAATTGCGAAAGAGTATCACTAACCTGCATTCGGCGGCCACTGCCCCCGGCGACAATAATTGCGTATCTTTTCAAGATCAGGATAATAGGTTTAGCGTTGGAAAAGCAAAAGTGAACTTGACTGGCGTAATTACCAATGCTAAAGCCCTAAATAAATAAAGCAGCTAATCAACCACGTAGTATTTTAAGTGGGTGATTAGCTGCTTTTATGCCAGCGGTGAGCTGAACTACTTATGGTGCTATCAAAGAATCAGCATAGAATCGCCATAACTAAAGAAGCGATACTTTTCTCGGATGGCGGTTTGATACGCTTCCATGACGAGGTTGAATCCACCAAAAGCGCAGGCCATCATCAATAAAGTAGATTCGGGCATGTGAAAATTGGTGAGCAGCGCGTTGGGAATACGGAAATCGTACGGTGGAAAAATGAATTTATCTGTCCAGCCTTCATTGGGCTTCAGTCGGCCATTGGCCGATACAGATGATTCCAGCGCCCGCATTGTGGTAGTGCCGATAGCACACACCCGATGTCGGTTATCCAGTGCCTCGTTGACCTGGTCAGACGCTTTTTGTGATACGAAGAAGTTCTCTGAATCCATCTTATGCTTGGTCAGGTCTTCCACATCTACTGGACGGAAGGTTCCCAGACCTACGTGCAAAGTGACCGGAACAATGCTTACGCCTTTAATTTCCAGTCTTTTTACTACTTGCTTAGTAAAATGTAGACCAGCCGTTGGAGCAGCCACTGCTCCTTTATTCTGAGCAAAAATGGTTTGATACCTTTCTCTATCTTCAGGTTCTGCTTTTCTTTTAATATACTTCGGAAGTGGGGTCTCGCCCAACTCATCAATTGCTTTATAAAAATCTTCTGGCGAACCATCGAACAGGAAACGGATCGTGCGTCCCCGCGAGGTAGTATTGTCAATTACTTCGGCTACCAGATCGCTTTCGCCAAAATAGAGCTTGTTGCCCACCCGTATTTTACGAGCTGGGTCTACAAGTACATCCCACAGGCGTGCTTCTTTGTTCAATTCCCGGAGCAGGAATACTTCGATCTTAGCACCTGTTTTTTCCTTATTTCCATACAAACGAGCCGGAAATACCTTGGTATCATTGATAACCATTACGTCTCCGTCAGAGAAATAATTAATGATGTCCTTGAATATGTGGTGTTCGATGGTCTTCTCTTTCCGGTTGATAACCATCATGCGCGACTCATCGCGGTTTTCAGTAGGATAAAGGGCTAAAAGATTGGCAGGAAGATCAAACTTAAATTCAGATAATTTCATACAGAAGTATTACGGTACTTTGACGACTAGTAGTAAGTAAAAAGAGCAAACCTACGAAGATACTTGAAATTTCATCCTATAATCGAAGATTCTATTTTTACTAGCTTTTTACTAATTATTTTCAGTGAAAATAATTAGTAAAAAGCTTAAGCAATTTGCCGGGCAAACATCGGAGAAAAGGGCGGCTGATAGGCAGCCTGATGCTCCCATGCAAACCCAATCCTCCTTCGGTTTAACCATTCAACCTTAAAAAAGCCTGTCTCTCCAATTAGTTTTGTGACTCCCGGCCTGAAGAATTAGTTTTAACTTTGGTAATTAGCGCCAACTCCTATGAACTTTATTCAACTGGCTTTAGAGAGCTTCCGTTTTGCTTGGCAGGCATTGAAGGCCAATATTCTTCGCACTACTCTTTCTTTATTAGGCGTAACCGTGGGCATTTTTGCCATTATTGCGGTGTTTACTATTGTAGATGCACTGGAAAACAGCGTTCGGGGAAGTTTAGCCACCCTGGGCGATAAAGTGATCTACGTCCAAAAATGGCCTTGGAGCTTCGATGATGGCCCTTATCCCTGGTGGAAATACTACAACCGCCCTTCTCCCTCTGTTGACGAATACCGATTTCTGGATCGATACCTGGAAACCAAAAAAGCAGTGGCCATTGTTGACAGCCGAGGCAATGTGACAGTGAAACGTAATTCCAATAGCATGAATAGTGCAGCCGTCCAAGGCGTGTCAATCGATTACAATAAGGTGACCGAATTTGATATCTTGAAGGGGCGTTATTTTTCATTACAAGAAGTAGAGGCCGCCCGTGAAGTAGTCGTTATTGGGGATGAAATAGCGAAAGCGTTGTTCCCTGATTCCGATCCGATTGGACAAATTATCAAGATTAAAGGCCTGAAATTTCAGGTAATTGGCGTATTGAAGCGCCAGGGCGAGAGCCTGCTAAACTTTGATAACAGCTTCGATGTGAGTTGCTTTATTCCCTACAATACCTTCAGCAAGCTTTTTCAACGATTCAATGCTGATCCGTTTATTTTGGTAAAAGGGCTGGAGACGGACGAAGGGCTGCAACAGTTGGAAGGCGAACTTACCGGCCTGATGCGCTCCCGGCATAGCCTCAAACCTTCGCAAGAAAATGACTTCGCCCTCAACCGACCAGAAGCCATTGCCAATGCTTTCGCTTCTATATTTGATGTACTGGGGCTGGCCAGTTGGGTTATTGGCGGATTTTCTCTGCTGGTAGGCGGTTTTGGAATTGCCAACATTATGTTCGTTTCCGTAAAAGAACGGACAAATATTATTGGGATACAAAAATCATTGGGTGCCAAAAACTCCTTTATTCTCTATCAATTCCTGTTCGAAGCAATCTTCCTGAGCCTCATTGGAGGAGGCGTTGGCTTACTGCTGGTCTTTATAATTATGAACGTAATTCCTATGGGTAGCCTGGAAGTGTCGCTTTCGCTGAGTAGGATTATCATGGG
>JAZKGK010000273.1:0-104400 GCA_040385915.1 Bacteroidota bacterium | reverse complement strand
CTATTTCAGCACTATTGGCCAGTATCACTGTTTTCCAATCACCGCCGTTAGTTTCCAGGTTGGCAGGAGCAAGGGCGGGCAAATTAGCTTCGGTTTCAGTAATTTCTTTGCTACAGCCAGCCATCAAGAAAAGCGACAGGCAAACAAGCCCACTGATTGATTTTTGCACGCCAGTTGAAAAGAAGTATAATATTGCTTTCATAAATTAGACAGAAGAGAGGATAATCAATTGTTATTCTGAAAAAAGGTATCCTTAGGGTCGGTTGATTTTTTCCAGAGTTGGAAAATGTACAGCAAACCGCCGTACACAGTAGTCGATTGCCCCATATTACGCCCGTGGGTAGTATAGTTAAAACCCGTCTGGAAGGAGAGTGGGCCGGCAAAACGAGGACGCCATATAAAATTCGCTCCCACGCGAGTGGCCTGCATTAAATTAGAAGGAAAAGGCATGTCGTTTCGGCGAATGTCAAAACCGTCGAGGGGCGTAAAGCGGCTGAGAACAGCTTCTGCAGTGAGGCGAGGACCCAGATAACCCGCTCGCACTGAACCATCAATCACATTGGGCATAGCCACCTGATTACTAAAAATCAGGTGATCGGTAAAATAGGAGGCACGATCCAGCTTGATATTGTTCCTAACAGTATAACCTCCCTGAAGCGTTACAAAAGCACCAAACTTAGTCCGGTAATGTACAATCCCCTTCAACGAACCTGTGGTAGAGCCCATTCCAATGGACATCGGCTGAAAGTCGGGCGTATAATTGCTGGCCGGAGTTGAAAAACCAGCCACTGCGTACAAAGACAGCTTGCCAAAAGCCGATTCCTTTTGCAAAGCCTGCCACTTCAGGTTAAGCACTAAATCCTGTAAACCGCTTTGTCCGTGCAAGGTTCCAGCCGACGCTTTGGTCCAAACGTAAGGAACAGCCACCAACACATTGATTTTATCGGTAACACCCAGGGCAGCCATGGCAGTTACACTTTGGGTGGTAACCGTGCCCAGATTCAGGTTTTCGCGTTTCAAAGAGCCTTCCCAATAGTTTTTCCAACTGTCGTGCGAGTACATGCCGACAGCACAAAGGTTGCCAGCGGGCATCATCAATCCATCAGTGGGGGTTTGGGCCTGGCTGGCCGAAAGAGAGGAGAATACAGTAGCTATCAGCAATAATAGCCATGGGTTGCGGTAAAAATTATACATCATTCAGTAAAGTTTTGTTGATCATTTAAAAAATATACACGCGGGAATCATTCAACACAATTCCTTGGCAAGGTGTAAAATGATCTTTATAACAATGGGGATTTTATGCGAAGCAGGGATTTCCTTGGATGAATAAAGGGAAAAATTATCCGAAGTTTGGCAATAAATTGGCGAACACCTTTCTTGTATCGGTAATTTATACCTACTTTAATAGCTGCAATAGAGGGCTTTTAGAAGACAATAAAGTCAGTCATCGAATTGGCAATGTGATTGGGAGGAAGCCTCTTCAAAATAAACAGCAGCAGGGCTTCCGTGTGAAAGCCCTGCTGCTGTTTATTGTAGTTAATTCCCCGAACTTAATCTCAACCCTTCACTTTGATAATTGTTTCGGTTCACGTTGTATTTGGTAGCCGCCGAGCTCAGGCGTAAGCCTTCATTCTGATGTTTATAATATCGAACGTATGCTTTAGGTTTTTTCTTTGATATCACATTATAGGATTGATAATGATGCTGTTGGCAAGCAGCGAACAGAAAAACAAACGCCGTAGCTGGCAAAAGGAATCTGAGAATTTTCATAGCCTATGGATTTAAAGAATGGTTGAATGCTATGTAAACAATCCGTATGCCAGAAAACTGCCTTCCGAGCCTGGAATCTACTACGTTGAATAGACCCAATATTAGGCAGCAGATAATTCAGCAGACAACTAAAATAGATCAATCGCAAAATCAAATCTATGGTGTATTGCAGCCGTAGTGCCATATAATTCTATATCTTTAATGCTTATTCCGCCGTATTCAAGCAGAAACGATCAAAAATTTGAATAGAATATAGGGTTGACTTGATTAGTTAAACCAGCGAAAGAATTACTCTGATTAATTTTCAAAAGCGTATTAATCGAAACAATAATGAAAAGCAAGACGGTATTAATGATTGAGGATGACTTGATTACCAGCCAACTAAACCAGCTGCTGCTGGACGAGTGGGAGTCGGTAAAAAGCTATACTACCGAGCGCGATGGCCTGACTGCAATTATGTACCTGGAAAAGTGTCATTCTAAAGGTGGGTTTCCTGATTTAATTCTACTGGATCTTAATATGGTTGTCATGAGTGGATTGGAATTTCTGGAACACTACGGAAAAAACTACCTGGATCAGCATCCCGACACCAAAATCATTATCCTTTCTAACCGTGTAAACGACACAGACAAACAGCAGGCTTTAGCTTACGGATTTGTAAAAGGATTGATTAACAAACCTTTGACTAATGATAAACTACAAGCCGTTTTAAATCCAGAGGGCTATTAATAGCTCCGGCCAAACAGCTATCTTTTGACTAACCTCAAGCCGGGTTCTATGGAAACGTTAACTACCTCTCCTTCAAAAATTACTAAAATCAAGGGGCATTTTTTATTTGGCAATACCTTCGACTTTGTTAAAAATCCTCTTCGCTTTCTCATCAGTGCCATGCAGCATGAGGAAAAGATGGTGCAAATACGCCTGGCTGGTCGCCATTGCTACCTTATCTTCCGAGCAGAAGAGGTGAAATATGTATTACAGGAAAATAATAAGAACTATACCAAAAGTGATGCCTACAGGGGTATTCAGCTATTTCTAGGCAATGGTTTGCTCAACAGTGAAGGCGACTTTTGGCGGCGGCAACGCAAACTGGCTCAGCCAGCTTTTCATAAACAACGGCTGGCACTCTTGGTAGAACGAATGAACCGCGCCACCCTGGACATGCTTCAGCAATGGGAAGCCCATGACCCCACCCAGCTCGTGAATATTTCAGAGGAAACCATGAAACTCACCTTGGAAATTGTGGCAGAATCGCTGTTCAGCGCCGACGTAAAAAAATATATTAACCGCATTTCTGCGTCTTTGACTACCATCATCGACTATGCTTATAAGACGATCATCAGCTACATCCAAATACCGCTCAAATACCCCACGCCTCGCAACATACAATTCAAAAAAGCCACCAAACAGATTGATGAGGTAGTGTACGAAATTATTGACAGTCGCCAGAACGCACAAGTGGGCGACCACCTGGATCTGCTGGGTATGCTGATGGAAGCACAAGACGAAGAAACGGGCGAGAAAATGAATCGTCAGCAACTGCGCGACGAGGTGACTACTATTTTTATGGCTGGGCACGAAACGACCGCCAATGCCCTGGCTTGGGCTTTTTATATGCTAGCCAAACATCCTGATATAGCCCAAAAAGCTCGTGAAGAAGTGACGCAGGTACTGGGGAAACATGGCCTACCTACCTACGAAAATGTGCGGGAATTGAAGTATGTCTTGCAAGTGATTCAAGAAACGATGCGTCTGTATCCACCTGCGTGGGTAGTAGGTCGAAAAACCATTGAAGCGGATCAGGTGGGTGAATATCATCTGCCAGCCAACTCACCCATTCTGATGAGTTCATATGCAGTACACCGCAACCCTGCCTATTGGGAAAACCCCGATGTATTTAACCCTGACAACTTCCTGCCTGAGAATGAAAAAAAACGGCCTACGTATGCTTACTTCCCCTTTGGTGGCGGGCCACGCCTGTGTATAGGCAACAATTTTGCCCTGATGGAAATGCAAATTGTCCTAGCCTTAGTTATCCGGCAATTTGACTTTCATCTGGTAAGCGAACAGGAAATCCTGCCTTTGCCTACCATCACCTTGCGGCCAAAAGATGAGCTAAAATTGAAGCTCACTGCCGTATAAGCCATGAAAGCTTTATTCATTTCAATGAATTCCTTACAAGTAAATCTACTAAGCCATTCTGTTGCTTTTAGGGCGAATCCCCTCGCATAAAAGTAACCAATTGAGGATAGTTAATGTATTACCCCAACAGGCGGTAAGCAAAAGCAGTCTACTTTATAAAGTAACTGCTTGGTTTTTTACTGGATTGGCTTAGAACTAACCTGATAGCTAGCGCGAAATATACCCCGTACCGCTTACCCAATGCCTTTCCTGCCTATTTATAGCTGTACATTCCACTCATCCTAACTACTCATCGAACTCTTTATGCCAACATTAATTCCCATTTCAATAATCAAAACTAATCACGGAACGGTAGAGTATATTGCTGAAGAGAAGACGGTTATTCTGACTTTTAAAGCAGCGTACGTACCCATTCAAGACTTCAAAAACTTATTGCTTACGATCGAACCATTGATTATTGGAAAGAAAGTAAACAAAATGATTTTTGACAAAAGTAGCCTGAGGGTGTTTCACCAACCGTCGATGGAATGGTACCACGTAGAGTGGAAACCGAAGATGTTGGCTAAAGGGCTAAAGGTGTATCGTAAAATTTTACCTCAGGATGATTTATTTATTCAGAGTGTGAAAGTTGGAAGAGAGAAAATACTAAAGAACAACCCTTATTTTGATATCACCAAGTTTGATATTAAATATTGCAAAAGTGTAGAAGACGCTTTTAATTCATAATCAACCCGTAGGGCTTGCTACGCAATAACCTATACATCTAGCCTGGTTATTTTGTAAACTTTATTTCGTAACAAACCCTTAGCAAGCATCCTTTATGAGCTACTTGTTGAAAATGCATGGGTTGCGCAGCTACTTCTACATACCCCAAACAAAAACCCCTGTCAGCAGCAAACAGCTCCAGACAGGGGTTGAGACCATCAATTTATTTACTGATTAGGGCAGCGTACCAAAAATATAATCCCACAGGGGTGAAGATACACCGTAAGCCTTGGAGTGGTCTTTATAGTGATGCACCGCATGGTTTACCCACAGAACTTTGAACAGATTTTTGGGTGGCTGATAGGCATGGACAATAAAATGGACAAACAAATAAGCCGCGTAACCCAAAATAAAGCCAGGAAAAAAGGCAAAGGCAGCTTCATCTAGCAGCACGTAAAAAATGCCCAATAAGGTAGAAGCAATTAACACACTTACCACCGGTGGCATTGCCAGACGGCCTTTATCTTTAGGATATTCATGATGAACACCATGGAAATTATACTGCAACTTCTCTCTTATTTCGGTATGGGTGCTCATATGGAATAAGTACCGGTGCATAAGGTACTCTACCAGGGAAAAAACAAACAGGCCGACTATAAACAACACACCAATAGCGAGCTTGGGAAGGGCAGTATACGTATAAGCATAAATAACTAAGACAATGGCAGAAACGACAAAAATAGAAATGGGAATAGCAATATGGGTCCGAGTAAGCTTCTCCAGAACCGGATTATTGAATATCACCTTCTGACCCTTGTTTTTTGGTTTAATAGAAGCGAGGGTTGACATATTTAGGTTTAGGTTTAGGTATAAATTATAACCTTTCAAGCACAAAACTAAATTTAAAATTGCGATTTATCCTATCCCATTGAACAAAACGACGAAGAGCAATAGAGCCCTCACTCACTGCTTTACGTAAAAAGGACTAAAAGGATTTATTTTATACTTTACTTTGTAACAAAACATTTGATTTGCTTTCCTCCACTATCTTGGTATAAAAAGCCTCGTATTTAGGAAGGATAGCTGTAATATCAAAATCCTTCGCTCTTTCCAAAGCATTCTTTTTGAAGGTGGGCAAATTCTCATCGCGTAGAATATAAAGCGCATTTTTTACCATATCGTCCACATCGCCTACATCGCTCAGAAACCCGGTTACGCCATGGATATTCAGTTCGGGAATACCGCCTGTATTAGACGTAATCAAAGGCACTTCGCAAGCCAGGGCTTCTAGTGCGGCCAGTCCAAAGCTCTCCATTTCGGATGGCATCAGAAACAAATCGCCCACCGACAGGACTTCCTCCACTGCATCTAGCTTGCCTAAGAAACGCACATCATCGGTTACCCCCAATTGTCGGCATTGCTTTTCTATTTTGGCTCTTTCTGGTCCGTCGCCTACCAGCAATAGTTTGCTAGGAACCACTTTCCGCACCTCATTGAAGACCGACACCACATCGCCAATCCGTTTTACTTCCCGGAAATTAGAGGTATGCACCAGCAGTTTTTCCCCGTTCGGGCTAATGGCCGTTTTGAAGTGTTCTTTCTTCTGCCGTTTGAACCGGCTCAGGTCAATAAAGTTGGGTATTACCTCAATGTCCCGGGTAATATTGAAGTGCTTATATGTATCTTCCCGCAAATCTGCTGATACTGCCGTCACACCATCCGACTGGTTGATGCTGAAAGTGACTACTGGCTCATAAGAGGCATCTTTGCCTACCAAAGTAATATCTGTTCCGTGTAGGGTAGTAATTACCGGAATGTGGATTCCGTGCGTCTTCAGAATTTGTTTGGCCATGTAAGCGGCTGATGCATGCGGAATAGCGTAATGTACGTGCAGGAGTTCCAGTTGCTCATATTCTACTACATTAACCATTTTACTGGCCAAGGCCAATTCGTAAGGGGGATACTGAAAAAGTGGGTAAGTAGAAATATCGACTTCGTGGTAAAACACGTTTTCATTAAAAAAGTCCAGGCGCGGCGGTTGGGTATACGTGATGAAATGCACCTGATGGCCTACTTTAGCCAAGGCTTTACCCAATTCAGTTGCCACCACGCCACTACCTCCGAAGGTGGGATAACAGACAATACCTATTTTCATGGAATAATTTGGGGGATTAGCTGTTTGTTTTTATAGCAAATCGTTTCTTCGGCTATTCTTCTAATTCGCTCTAACGTAGGGTAAAAATAGACAGAAAATGTTTTCATTTTCCTATTTACTTTTCTCTTAACAAGGCAACCCACTTTGATAGTTTCTTGAATATCGAGAAATTTTAATCTATTAAAAATATAGAATTACTAGGCTTATTTATCTATGACATTAATAAAAGCCCTGATTGCGCTTGTATCAATGGTTGAACATAAGGCCAGGCAAGCGATCCTATTGGTTTGTATTGCCACTGAAATGCTGTACATTCGTGTTCTATTCCATTTACTTCATCAAACCCGTTGCCGATAACGGGTAAGCTCCATGTCAGAAGTTAACACTCCCATTGGTCAAGCTATGAAAACACCCCGTCGACGCAAACCAAGAAGGTTTACTTTGGGTGGTTTTTATCGATTGATAAGAGTCCCTAACCTATTGATTATTGTCCTTACCCAATACTTATCCCGTATTTTCCTTATTGGCCCTCGAGAAGAGTGGAAGAGCTATCTGCTGGATTATCACCTTTTTCTGTTGGTATTGTCTACCGTATTAATTGCCGCTGCCGGTTATATCATCAATGATTATTATGATGTAAAAATAGACATGATCAACAAACCCAAGCGGGTAGTAATTGGGCGGATGCTGCGCCGCCGCATGGCTATGAGCGCACATACGGCGCTAAACGTGCTGGGGTTGGCTATTGGCTTGTATCTGGGGAAAGCGGTATTTCTTTTCAATTTTACTGCCGCCTTCCTTCTTTGGCTCTATTCCAACCAATTGAAACGACTTCCATTCATAGGCAATGTGGTTATAGCCTTGCTCACTTCGGCCTCTCTCACTATTTTGGCCGTGTATTACAAACAAAATGAAGCATTGGTCTACATCTACTCAGTTTTTGCCTTCTTCATTGCGCTTATCCGGGAAGTCATTAAAGATATGGAGGATGTGAAAGGCGATGCTTCCTTTGGTTGCCAAACCCTGCCCATTGTCTGGGGTATGCGCCGAACCAAGTTTTTACTGTATATCCTAACCGCGTTATTCCTGATCGTGGTTTTTTCCATGGCCAATCACCTTCATCCTTATATGATCGGCCATTTCTTTCTACTGGTCTTTCTTCCACTCGTTTGGTTAATATTCCGTCTGGCAAAAGCCGACACCCGCAAAGAATACAACTACATGAGTGGCCTCTGTAAATTTATTATGCTGAGCGGCATCCTGAGTATGCTGTGGCTGTAAACCGGATGCGAGAAAAATAAGGACGATAGTAATGGATTATTCAAAAGACTAAAAAATGCCTACAGACCATTTATCAACTACGCATCAAATCGCTATTTTCGCTTCTGGTTCGGGTAGCAATGCCCAAAAAATCATGGAGTATTTTGAGGCTCATCCCCAGGTGCGGGTTACCCTAGTATTGACTAATAATCCGACTGCGGGTGTACTACAACGGGCGGCCAGTTTACACATTCCTACGCACGTATTCAATAGAAACGAATTTTACCAGACCGATGACGTACTTCGGGTGTTGCAGGAACATCGGATTACATTTATTGTGCTAGCGGGTTTTCTTTGGCTCATGCCTTCTAATCTGGTAGTAGCTTATCCTAGGCGCATTGTAAATATTCACCCAGCATTGCTGCCCAAATTTGGCGGCAAAGGTATGTACGGTTCCCGCGTCCATGAGGCAGTAGTACAAGCGGGGGAAAAGGAATCTGGTATCACCATTCACTACGTAAATGAGCACTACGACGAAGGTCAGGTTATATTCCAGGCCTCATGCGCCTTGCAATCGGGCGATACACCCGAAATAGTTGCCCATAAGGTATTAGAGCTGGAACACCGCCACTTTCCAGCCGTGATTGAAAAAGTAATTCTGAACGAAAAAACGCTTCCAACAACCTCCTGAAATCCTCTGAATGAATAAGAGCGTATCTCTGCATTTTCACATTTTCAATCAGCGCTTTATTAAAATTTACCCCTATCTTCGCACTTTCATTTTTGCACCTCAGCTTTCTAATAAGCCATTAACTACCAACAAATAATGCTTTTAATAATTACAACACACTAGTAATCAGTTATTAATTCATCCATTAGCATCGCTATCGGTTCGCCGGTGCGGGCGCACCATTCTACTATTTATCACTTTACATTATGCCTTCTACCAAGAAAATACAATCTGCCCTGATTTCGGTATTCTACAAGGACAATTTGGCTCCTATTATAAAGCTGTTACATGCACAGGGAGTAAAGCTTTACTCTACTGGTGGTACTCAGACTTTTATTGAGCAATTAGGCATTGAAGTGACGGCAGTAGAAGACCTAACAGGATATCCTTCTATCCTTGGCGGAAGAGTAAAGACATTGCATCCCAAAGTGTTTGGTGGAATTTTGTACCGCCGCGAAGAAGACAGTGATCTTACGCAGATAGCTGAATTTGAGATTCCTTCTATTGACTTGGTATTGGTAGATTTATATCCATTTGAAGAAACGGTTGCTTCAGGTGCCAGTGAAGAAGATATTATTGAAAAGATTGACATTGGTGGCATTTCACTCATTCGCGCTGCCGCCAAAAACTTCCAGGATGTGGTGATTGTTTCTTCTCGCGAACAATACGGAGCCCTAGAAAAGCTTTTGGCAGAGAAACAAGGAGCCACCGAACTAGGTGACCGCAAGCAGTTTGCCCGCCAAGCCTTTGCCGTTACCTCTCATTATGATACAGCTATCCACCGTTATTTCAATGCGGCAGAAGCTAGCACTGCTTCCGAAGTTGACCTGGCTGACTTCCGCGCCTGGCCATCCCGAACCTTACGCTACGGAGAAAATCCGCATCAGCAAGCTCGTTTCTATGGAGACCAAGAGGCTATGTTTGAAAAACTAAATGGCAAAGAGCTTTCTTATAACAACTTAGTGGATATTGATGCTGCCGTTGATCTGATTAATGAATTTGATGGGGAAACGGCTTTTGCTATCTTAAAGCATACCAACGCTTGCGGCATAGCTACGGCTGATACCGTAAAAGATGCTTACCTCAAAGCCTTTGCTGCCGATACAGTTTCGGCTTTTGGTGGCGTGCTTATCACCAATGCAGCCGTAGACTTGGCTACTGCCGAAGAATTGAATAAACTATTTTTTGAGGTACTGATTGCTCCCTCTTTTCAGCAAGCTGCATTGGATTTATTGTTGACCAAGAAAAATCGAATTATTTTAAAGCGCAACCCCGTAGCGGTGTCAACAGTCCAGTTTAAAACACTTTTAAACGGCGTAATTGAACAGGATAAAGACCTAAGAACAGAAAAAATAGAAAATTTTCGTACAGTAACACGTAAGGAACCCTCAGATGCCGAGCATAGCGCTTTACTTTTTGCACTAAAGGTAGCTAAACATACCAAGTCTAATACGATTGTGCTGGCCAAAGAAGGTCACCTGTTAGCGAGTGGTGTAGGACAGACTTCGCGGGTAGATGCCCTGAAGCAAGCCATTGAAAAAGCACAAAGTTTCGGCTTTGACTTGCAAGGATCCGTGATGGCGTCAGATGCTTTTTTCCCTTTCCCTGACTGCGTAGAAATTGGACATCAGGCAGGTATCTCTGCGGTAATACAGCCAGGCGGTTCTATTAAGGATCAGGATTCTATCAACTACTGCGATACACATGGAGTAGCCATGGTATTCACCGGAATCAGACATTTCAAGCATTGATCGAAGTTAGCTTATGAACTAATTATAGAATTAACCGCGATTTATTACGTATAAGAAAAATTAAACTTTGCTTTGGATGGATTTTAAAATTAATTCGTAGCTTTCGCAATATTAATTCATAATAAGTTAACCGATTAAACAGGTTCTTCTAAAAAAATGGGATTATTCAATTTTTTTACGAGTGATATTGCAATTGACCTTGGAACAGCAAATACCCTCATCATTTATAAAGATAAGATTGTAGTTGACGAGCCTTCCATCATTGCTCAGGATAGAATCAGTGGAAAAGTGCTGGCCATCGGCAAGAAGGCCATGCAAATGCATGAAAAAACGCACGAAAATATTAAGACCATCCGCCCACTAAAAGACGGTGTAATTGCCGACTTTACAGCAGCCGAATTGATGATTCGGGGGATGATTAAAATGATCGATACCAATAATCGTTTGTTTGCTCCTTCGCATCGCATGGTTATCTGTATTCCCTCGGGCATTACTGAAGTGGAAAAACGAGCCGTAAAAGACTCTGCCGAACATGCGAATGCCAAGGAAGTATATATGGTGCACGAACCCATCGCTGCCGCTATTGGTATTGGCATTGACATAGAACAACCCGTTGGCTCTATGATTGTTGACATCGGAGGAGGAACGACCGAAATTGCCGTAATTGCCTTATCAGGTATTGTGTGCGAGCAATCGATCCGCATTGCTGGAGATGTATTTACCAAAGATATCCTAGATTATATGCGCCGTCAGCACAACTTGCTGATTGGCGAGCGTTCAGCCGAGCAGGTGAAGATTGAGGTAGGCGCTGCATTGACTGAATTGGAAAACCCACCGGCTGATTATGAAATACGGGGTCGCGATTTGATGACCGGTATTCCAAAAGTTATTAAAGTAACGTATTCCGAAATTGCTTTTGCCTTAGACAAATCGGTTTCCAAAATTGAGGAAGCCGTACTGAAGGCCCTGGAAATGTCACCACCCGAGCTATCGGCTGATATTTATGGCAATGGTATTCACCTGACTGGCGGTGGTGCCTTACTAAGAGGTTTGGATAAGCGCCTGGCTGCCAAAACTAAGTTGGCTATTCACGTAGCCGAAAATCCATTGACGGCGGTAGTGAGAGGAACTGGCGCTGTGCTGAAAAATCTTAACGCATTCAGAGCGGTATTAATCAATTAGTTTCTGTACTGGTTTCCATCGTTGTGAAGATCGAATAAAGTTGCGAAAGTTAAGAATTAAGCATGGTAGTTTGCAGACACAAGAACGGGTTGACGACATGTCAATCAGGTACCAAAGCCAATAAACTGCATTTTTTTAATCAGGCAATTGCTAACTTTTACACCCTTCACTACCAGCGACCTTAAACCAGTCTCTACCTTCAATGCAGCAGCTTTTTCAGTTTCTATACCGGTACCGGGTATTTTTCCTATTCATCTTGTTAGAATCGGTGAGCTTCTGGCTAATTGTTAAAAATAACAGTTACCAAAGCGCCGCCTACTTCAATTCGGCGAATTACTACGCAGCGAAGGCGCTAGGCGTTTCTAATGCGGTAACCGGCTACCTTAATCTTCAGGTAGTAAACGCTGATTTAGCTACCGAAAACCAACGCTTACATACTTTGCTTGCTCAGGCACAACTGAAACAACCCGTTATGCGGGTTGCTCCTGCCCGGATAGATTCGGCTATTTATAGACCAGATTCCGCCATTGCTTCCCGTTTTAGTTTTAAAGTTGCCAAAGTCATTAATAATTCTACCGACCGATTCAAGAACTTTCTGACCATTGACAAGGGCAGTTTAGATGGCATTCGTCCGGGCATGGGAGTAATTTCGGCCACTGGGGTTGTAGGAAAAGTAAAAGCTTGCTCTGAGCATTTTTCTACCGTTATTTCTCTGTTGCATACGGATATGATGGTTTCTTCTAAAGTGAAGCGTAATGGCGTTTTTGGTACGGCTCGGTGGCAAGGAACGAAGCCAGACATCATTAACCTAACGTATGTGCCCCGGCACCAGTCAGTCAACAAAGGCGACACTATCCTTACCTCCGACTATAACTCCACTTTTACCCCTGGCATTATGGTAGGCACCGTGGTAAAAACGCAGTTGAAGCCTGCTGATGCTTATTATGAAATAGCAGTGGCTTTGTCTACCAATTTTGGTAACCTGGCTTATGTGTATGTAATTGAAAATAAATTGCTGGACGAACAGCAAGGGTTGGAGAATATTTCGACAAACTAATGGGCACTATTATCGGGCAGTTTTTCTCTTTCCTGCTTTTAATGACGGTGCAGGTGTTCTTTGTAAGAAACCTGGCGATTTACGAATATGGTTTCTGCTTTGTATATGTGGCCTTCCTATTGCTCTTGCCCTTTGATATTAGCTTAGTACTTCTTTTACTGCTGGCCTTTGCTGCTGGAGTAACCGTGGACGTTTTTTATGACACGTTAGGCATTCACGCGGCCGCCTGTGTATTGATTGCCTTTTTGCGCCCTTATGTTATCAAGGCCATTACTCCCCGAGGCGATTTGGATGCAGGCATGCGCCTGAGTCTTAAGTCAATGGGCATGCCTTGGTTTCTTTCTTATGTGATGGTACTCCTTTTTATTCACCATGCATTCCTATTCCTCCTGGAAGCTGCCAGCATTTCACTGTTGGTACCCGCTATGGTAAAGGCTGTTTGCAGTACGTTATTTACGACCTTGGTTATAGTAATTCTACAATACTTTAGGCGAAAATAAGCACGAAAATAACAATGCCTATGGTTATGGAACCTTTATAGGCAATGTGGGTTTTTACAAGAAAATTAATTGGTTGACATCCTTCGGTGAGCTAATTTTAACACGCGGCACTTCATTCCACAAATCCATATTTTTGTTAAATTCATACCCCTAGCAGCCTTGAATCAAGGATGTATTCATGAGAGATAACCGGAGGTACATTATTCAATTCGTCTTTTTACTGATAGGGTTCGTTTACCTAGCAAGACTTTTTTACCTGCAAATTATTGACGATAGCTACAAGATCAAAGCGTTAGCCACCTCTAGTGAGCGGGTAGTACAATATCCACAGCGGGGACAGATCTACGACCGCAATGGCAAGCTGATTGTCTATAACACGCCGGTATATGATCTGATGATGGTTCCCAAAAAATCTAAAATTGCAGATACCCTCGCCTTTTGTCAGTTACTGGAAATTACCCGCCATGAATTTGATTCACTGATAGGTAAGATGAAAAAAGAACAAGGCTACAGTCGGGTTCGCCCTTCTGTTTTTATGGGACAGCTTTCCACAATTGATTTCGCCAAGATCCAAGACGGATTGATTGATTATCCAGGCTTCTACGTAACTGCCCGTACTATTCGGCATTACCCTTATATAAGCATGGCTAATACGCTTGGCTATGTGGGAGAAATTAACTCGAAACAACTGGCAAAGCAAGAAGAGAACTACTATAGCCAGGGCGATTATATCGGTCTGAGTGGCTTGGAGGCCAGTTATGAAAAGGAATTACGTGGACAAAAAGGGGTAAAGTACGTGATGGTGAATGTACACCATGTAGAAAAAGGTGCGTTCAAAAATGGCGCTTTGGATACTGCCGCAGTAGCCGGAGAAAGTCTTAACTCGACCATCGATATTGACTTGCAACAGTATGCAGAAAAGTTGATGCAGAACAAAGTAGGTAGTATTGTAGCCATTGACCCACAAACGGGAGAGGTGCTCACCATGGTTTCCTCTCCGACGTATGACCCCAACTTACTGTCAGGTACCCGAGCCTATTCCCGCAACTTTAACCGACTGCTGAAAGATCCGCTGCTGCCCCTGTATAGTCGGCCATTGCAAGCAGTGTATCGGCCTGGTTCTATCTTCAAATTGGTGCAATCCCTAACGGCATTACAAGAAGGAGCCATTACAACCGGCTCGACCTTCCCATTGGATGGGCCGATGAAATGCCACAAACACTCAGGTGCGCACAATACCTTGCACAATGCCATTCAGATGTCGTGTAACGTGTATTTCTACCACGTTTTCCGACACAATATTTATCACCACGAAACAGGCAACATGTTCCGCGATTCGGAGAAAGGCTTGATGCGCTGGCGCAACTCAGTAGCCAAGTTTGGCTTCGGAAGGAGATTAGGCATTGACTTACCCAACGAGAAACGAGGGTTTGTGCCTGATACTGCTTATTTTAATAAAGTGTATGGAGCGCACAGCTGGAAATTCTCTAACTGGTATTCTATGGCCATTGGAGAAGGGGAATTGGGCGTAGTGCCTTTGCAAATGGCAAATCTCGTATCCATTATTGCCAATAGAGGCTATTATTATGTCCCCCATTTGATAAAAGGTGTTGGCAAGAATGGTAAAATTTCAGAGAAGTATACTACCCGGAACTCTGTAGACGTAGACAGTTCGCATTTTAAAGTGGTGGTGCAAGCGATGGAGGACGTAGTGAATGCAGGTACTGGGCGCTCAGCCAGAATTGATAGCATTATTGTCTGTGGAAAGACCGGAACGTCGGAAAACAAAGGAGGTAAAGATCACTCGGTATTTGTAGCCTTTGCACCTAGAGACAATCCTAAGATTGCTATTGCAGTATACGTAGAAAATGCCGGTTTCGGAGCCGCCGTGGCAGCACCTATTGCCTCCTTATTGATGGAAAAATATATCAAGGGTTCTGTTTCCGAAAAAAGAAAGGCCATTGAAAAGGGAATCATAGAAAAGAATTTTATGCCAGCGCCAAAAGTGCCGGTTTTGCCAAAAGTGCCGCCAGGGGGAATATTGAATAAAGTAGTCAAGCAAGATTCGATTGCAAAGCCAATGGGCAAAAAGCCGATTGTAACGGCTCGTAATAGCAATGTTCCCTTAGTAAAGGTAAGTCAGGGCAAAACAAATTAATTTCAATAAAAACGTCACAGAATTTAAAATAAAGTAATAAGTATAAAGCGAAAGCTGCATACCTCCTACTACAATAATCATGTACAGAGAAGATAAGGTAACATCCTACCTGGATTGGCCTACGGTACTGCTTTTTGCCGCCTGCGTGTTGATCGGCTGGTTTAACATTTTTGCTGCCGTATTTGACGTGGAAAATCAGAAAAGCATTTTTGATTTATCACTCAATTCGGGTAAACAGCTGCTTTGGATCGGCACAGGAGCCGTCATTGTTATTGTTATTCTGGTGCTCGATTACCGATTCTACGAAACCTTTGCTTACATCATTCTAGCATTTACGGTTATTTCGTTGGTGGGCGTGCTATTGTTAGCCAAGGACGTTAATGGAGCCAAATCTTGGTTTGAAATTGGCAGTTTTAGGGTCCAACCTTCTGAATTCGCCAAATTTGCTACTGCGCTTGCCCTGGCTAAATATTTGAGCCAGCCGGGGCTTAATCTGGAAAAATGGAAAGATTTAATTCCGGTTGGAGCTATCCTGGCAGTACCAGCCTTGCTCATTCTTTTTCAGAACGACACGGGTTCTTTCCTGGTTTTCAGTGCTTTCATATTCGTGCTTTACCGCGAAGGCCTTTCTCCCATCATTCCTGTAGTAGGCATTGCGGCTATTGTCGTACTTGTACTTACGTTGCTGGTTCCTATACTGTATCTGGTCATTGGTTTTACTATAGTAGCAGGCTTTATTATTCTTACCCTACAGCGGCGTAATTTTCGCAATATCGCCATGGTTGTAGGTGGGTTAGTGTTATTATGTGGAATGGCCGTTGGTGCTAATGCCGCTATTGGTAAACTACAGGATCACCAACAAAAACGCATAAAATCCCTAGTTAATCCGGGATTAGAGCCCCAGGGAATTGGCTACCAGGTAAATCAATCGAAGATTGCCATTGGCTCGGGTGGACTGCTGGGGAAAGGCTGGCTGGAAGGGACGCAAACCAAGCTTAACTTTGTACCCGAACAAAGCACAGACTTTATCTTCTGCACCATTGGAGAAGAACACGGCTTGATAGGAAGTACCCTAGTTATCGCAGTTTTTATGGGCTTGTTATGTCGGCTGCTATATTTGGCTGAACGACAAAAGGATCGCTTTGCTCGTATCTATGGCTATTGCGTGGCTTCTATCATCTTCTTTCACTTCTTCATCAATTTAGGCATGGTTATCGGCCTGTTGCCAGTTATTGGTATTCCGCTTCCTTTTATCAGCTATGGTGGCTCTTCCTTATGGTCTTTTACTATTCTGCTATTCATTTTCTTAAAATTAGATGCTCACCGGCTTCAAACGTTAGCCCGCTAACTGGACAGTAGATTAATTAGAACCCCATACGTTGCCGCAAGGCTTATTTCAGACAGAATCTACTAAGTATAGAGATGAAGCCCGATTTGCTCGGGCTTTATTTTTCTTCAAAAAGCCTTACCTTCGCTCTTTTAATTGAACTCGGAAGTTATGGAGCAGTTATCAGCGTTTGGGTATATACTCCTGTTCATTATTGGAGCCCTAGCTTTTGTGGCCGTGGCTATGGGTTTAGCCCGATTGATCCGCCCCAGCCGCCCAAATGAAGAGAAGTTGAGTTCCTATGAATGTGGCGAAGAACCGATTGGTAGCGCACATGGCTCCTTCAACTTGCGTTTTTATATTGTTGCCCTGGTATTCATCCTGTTCGATGTAGAGCTGATTTTTCTATTTCCCTGGGCTACCGTATTTGGACAAAAAACCTTAATTGAACAAACAGATGGGCTTTGGGGCTGGTTTGCACTCACCGAAATGTTTCTATTCGTCGGTATTCTGATACTAGGACTAGCCTATGTCTGGGTAAAAGGCCACCTCGATTGGGTAAAGCCAGAAGCGAAAGTACCAACCTTTGAATCTAAAGTACCGAAAGCCTTGTACCAACAAGTCAATGAACGATATTGCGAGAGAGGAAAACAACAATCCATTGACCTATAATTTGCTGTAAAAACCTCCTCTACCAATAATCACTTGCTATTTGACTTTTACACCCATAAACTTCTAAACTCTTAAACTCAACATGGGTCTGCTCGATCAGCAATTCAATTCTGGAGGTGTAGTCATTACCAAAGTAGACGACCTTATCAATTGGGCGCGGCTTTCGTCGTTGTGGCCGATGGGTTTTGGCTTAGCTTGCTGTGCCATTGAAATGATGCAAACCTACGCTTCAGGCTATGACTTGGATCGCTTTGGTGTATTTCCACGCCCGTCGCCCCGGCAATCGGACGTAATGATTGTGGCGGGCACAGTGACCTTCAAAATGGCCGACCGTATTCGTCGCCTGTACGAACAAATGCCCGAACCGCGCTACGTTATTTCGATGGGTAGTTGTTCCAATTGTGGTGGCCCATACTGGGAGCACGGATACCACGTGGTAAAAGGCGTAGATCGTATTATCCCGGTAGATGTATACGTACCAGGTTGCCCGCCCCGCCCGGAATCCTTGATTGGTGGCTTTTTAAAACTCCAGGAAAAAATTCGTAACGAAAGTCTGATGGCACCCAAAGCATTACTAGCCCTGGCCGGGGAGAATGCCTGAGAAACCACTAAACAACGGCCTGGAGCGATTTCACCTGTACTTACTGGTTGCTTTACCAGCATTCCATCAGTGATCTAGGCTATCCTTTTACCTCTATTACACCTGCATAATTAGATAGATAAGCAAACCGTTCGGTAAGTTTACCCTGTTGTGTCATACGGGCGCGTTGGAGAACGCCTTCCACATCGTCATTGAAAAAATGAGGCAGGATATTATCAATCAGTTGTCTGCCAAAAAAGCCAGAGGCATCGCGCGGAAGTTCACACGGCAGGTTATCAGTTGCCATCACTGTTATGTTGCGTTCTCCTGAAAAAGGCAGATCTTCCTTACCCGTAAACGGATTATAATCAAATACTGGCGCATCGATGGTAGTACTGCGAATGGTGCAAGGAACTGAACCGTCTACGTCACAAGAAACGTCAGCGATGATACGGATATGGAAATCGGGCTGCAAGGTATCTTCTTTCGTAAATAAAGCGGGTGCTTGTGGATTCCAATACGCTGTCGTGATAAGAATATCTGCTACCTGAGCAAAAGGCAGGAAATGAGACTCATACCCCGCAGGATTTTGGTAAAAATCGGCACTATCCCACGCCTTGCCATCCTTTTTAATGTGGTAATCACGGGAATTAAGTTGGGTGTATACAGGCTCAGTAAATTTCTCTTTCAGAAATTCGGTGGGCATTACTTTACGAACACATAGGGCATCCAATACTTCCATGGCTCCTTTACCAACCCTTCCTCCACCAGTCATTACTATTTTTATCGGTGGCAATTTTACTTTCCTATATTCTTCCTGCAAATGAATCAAATCAAAACATGCATGGGCAGGTGGTAAATCAAACAGATCATAGCGTTTACCATAAGTCAGTATACCATTATAAGCCCCTACAATACCAGCATAGCGGCCAAAGGCAATGATGCGCTCCCCTTTTTCATTGATCAGGCATTCATAGTCAATCAGCGCGATATTTTTTTCTAACGCTGCTCTCAAGAGCGGTTGATTATGCTTCTGTTTTTTGAGCGTATGTGAAAAGAAAAAATAGGTCTTTTCAAGAATCAAATGAGCAATGGGCACTTCCTTAATACCCAGCAGTACATCGCACTGAGCCATATCTTCGCTGAGAAGTAAACCTGCGTTCAGGTATTCGCTATCGGGCACACAACGGATCGGGCTCGGCTGTATAAACAGAGAAACTTGCGGGAATTTTTTCATTAACTCAACGCATTGTTCTGGCAATAAAGCCACGCGCTTATCTGGGGGAACCTTGCCTTCGCGAATAAGACCTATCTTCATGAGCCGCTCTACTAGTTTAATGCAAGTTAATAGTTTACCGCGATTTGGGAAGGATTGACAATAAGGAGATATGCTATCTGGTGATTTGACAATTATCATCTCATTATAAGATAGTTATATCAAATCAACGACTACCGCTTAAAACGGCGTTGCTTACTGCACCTCTACCCTAGGCAAATTAAAAGGATGAAATACAAAGGCACCTAAAAAATAAAAGCTACCTGGTCATGGTAGCTTTTATTTTTTAGGTGAATATAAACAAAGTATACTATCGGGAAGACGAGCGGTTTTCCATTTTATCCACTGCTTCTTTGGTTTTTTTGGCCATATCTAAATGGCCTTGTAATACGGGTAAAGTCTTGGCTGCAAATGCCTTTATATCTGCATCATAAGCATCAGCAGAAGCCTTTTTAAATTTATCTACATCATCTTCATGGTCCTCTACCATAAATTTCATGTATTCCTTATCGAAGTTTGCCCCCGAAAGGTTAGAAAAGCGATCTACATCCTTTTTGTTTTCATCACTCATCGCAGCAGGTAAAGTAATATTTTTTTGCGAAGCCAGTGATTGCAATTCATCGTTGGCCTTCATGTGGTCAGCCAGCATATGCTTAGCGAATTTCTTTACTTCCTGGCTGGTTGCTTTTTTGTCAGCTAGCTTAGCCAACTCTACTTCTAACATACCACCATTGGCCGCATCTACAGCAAAATCTGCATCCTTTTTGGTTTTGTCTGCATCAGCCGCATCTGCTTTTGCTTCGGCAGCCTCTTCTTTGGCTTCAGCTTTGTTTTCATTGCTTTCCTCAGCATTTTCTACTGCATCGGTATTGCGCTGCTCGGAGCCGCAACCGGAGGCAAAACATAAGGCAGCCATTAGGCAGCCAGATAACATGATCTTTCTCATAGCTTTATTTTTTAGAATTAGGTAACTACTAAAACTTAATACAAAAGCTTATACGCGAGAAGGAAAGATAGGTTATCGGGTAAAATGTAATAAACGAGGAAGGAAAGTTTTACAAAAAGTTGAATTGATACCGGAAGTAAGTCTGGATAAGCAAGGCAAATTTCTGGTTATCAGGTACTCTAATGCGCTCGCTGAGGATGCGGGAAACAGGAAGATGGCGGATTTTTTTAAATAAGCGGAGATAGTATACGTAGGATAAGTAAACGCCCATTCTGGCAGATCGGGGCAGGCGGATAATGCCTTGGTAGGCAGCGTCGAAATCGCTCTGAATGTCGTCCTCAATCAGTTGTTTGGCCTCTTTAGTAAAATTATTGAAGTCAACTCCGGGAAAATAGATCCGGCCTCTTTCCTGATAATCGCTGTTTAGGTCACGTAAGAAGTTTACCTTCTGGAAAGCAGCTCCCAACCTCCGTGCTGGCTCTTTTAGTTCCTGATACAGCGCCTTGTCGCCTTCACAAAACACATGCAAACACATCAGGCCAACCACCTCTGCCGAGCCATAGATATATTCTCCGTAGCGGCAGTCATTGTACTCGCTAAATTGTAAATCCATCTCCATGCTTTTCAAAAAAGCACTAATCAACTCCTCTTCAATCTGATATTTATTCACAATCAGTTGAAAAGCGTGTAATACCAGATTCACACTGATTTTATCTTGAATGGCTTGATACGTATCTTTCTTAAAGGATTCCAGCAACGCCCGTTTGTTGAAGGCATGAAAAGTATCCACTATTTCGTCGGCGCAACGGACAAACCCATAAATAGCGTAAATGGGCAAATGAAACTTTGCATCCAGGGTTTTAATGCCTAGCGTAAAAGACGTGCTGTATTGTCTCGTAATCATCTTACTGCACTTTAGCGAAGTTTCATTGTATAATTGCATCCTTCTCGCTTTTAACTTCAATTGAAATTTCAGTCTTTCACCCAGTTACAGAAGCAAAAGCTTTACTTACTTCCTTTGCCACAACCAACCCGGATATAATAGAAGGAGGTACGCCAGGCCCTGGTACAGTCAACTGTCCGGTATAAAACAAGTTGTTGACCTTCTTGCTTTTTAACGCAGGCTTTAGCAACGCTGTTTGCATGAGAGTATTAGCTAAGCCATAGGCATTCCCTTTGAAGGCATTATAGTCGGCAATGAAGTCACGGTGCGCAAAACTGCGCTTGAATACAACAGCATCTCGAATACTTTGCCCCGTCAGCTTTTCCAACCTATCCATCACCAGGTGATAATATTTTTCTCGAATGTCTTCTTTATCTACTAAGTCAGGTGCTACGGGTATGAGAATAAACAGATTTTCGCAGCCTTCCGGTGCCACACTAGCATCGGTCTGAGAAGGAGCTGATACATAGAACAGCGGTTTGGTTGGCCAGCAGGGTGTTTCATAAATTTCTTTGGCATGAGGCATAAAATCCTCGTCAAAGAAAAGGTTATGGTGTTGCAGGTTTTTCAATCGTTTATTCACCCCCACATAGAACAATAAGGAAGATGGCGCTAATATGCGACTATCCCAATAGTTGGAATCATAGCTCCGAAATGCTGGCTCTAGCAATTGGCTTTCGACATGGTGGTAATCAGCACCCGCCACTACTACATCTGCTTCATACTCACCCTTGTCAGTCAGCACACTTCGCGCAGATTGACCGACAATTTTTATCTTCTTTACAATGGCATTGTACTGAAATACCACGCCCTTTGATTCTGCCAACTTCACCATTCCCTGTACAATAGTATGCATTCCACCCTTGGGATACCAGGTACCTAACTGAATTTCAGCATAATTCATCAGGCTATACATAGCAGGTGTATTTTTCGGCAAAGCTCCCAGGAATAAGATAGGAAATTCCATAAGCCGGAGAATCTTATCGTGCGTAAAAAATTTACGAATGTGATCATGGAAAGACTGAAACACGTCTAGCCGAATAACATCCACCAGCAGTTTGAAGCTCAAAAACTCCGTCACCGAACGACTGGGCCGATACACAAAATCGTGCATGCCTACATCATATTTATACGCGGCCTGTTCCAAAAATTGCTTCAGCTTTATACGGCTGCCCGGCTCGATAGACTCGAACAGCGCGGCTATGGGCTCAACACCAGCAGGCAAGTCTATAAAATCATTTTCGCCAAAAATGACTGTATACGAAGGGTCGAGCCTCACCAGGTCGTAATAGTCAGAAGGCTTCTGACCAAACTGGCCAAAGTAGGTTTCGAATACGTCGGGCATCCAATACCAGCTTGGCCCCATATCAAAAGTAAATCCCAGTTCTTTAAAAACTCTCGCTCGCCCACCTGGCATGGCATTTTTTTCCAACACGGTCACTTCGTAACCTTGATCAGCCAGACTAGTAGCCGCCGCAATACCGGAAAAACCGGCTCCGATTACCACTACTTTAGTACGCCCCATGCTTATGCAAGTAGATAAGTTTATAAGTTAAGGCAAAATGGTGAGCATATTATCTGCCTGCCTTATCCATTCATTTAATTGCTATACGCATACATCGGAAGTTTGTCCTTTAATTCCTTCCTAGCAATGTGAATGCGGTTTTTGACCGTACCAATGGGAAGGCGCAATTGCTGAGCAATTTCATGGTATTTAAATCCCTGAAAATGCATCATAAAAGGCGTTTTATACACCTCACCTAGCTTGTTAATAGCTCCGTTAATATCTTGTAAAGCGAAACTAGCATAAGCCATATTCTCAGTAATGCTATCAAGCGAGTTTATGTAGTGCAAATTCTCAGTCGTATCAATGAAAGTCTTCCGGCGCACCAAACGCTGATAGTTGGTAAAGAAGGTATTTTTCATGATAGTATACAGCCAAGCTTTCAGGTTCGTACCATCGGTATATTTATCCCGGTTGGTAAAAGCCTTCAGCATGGTGTCTTGCAGGAGGTCATTCGCATCCTCCACGTCTTTTGTCAGCCTCATAGCGAAAGGCCTCAATAACTTTGAAACTTTATCAATCGAATAGGTGAACTCTAGCGCAGTCATACAGTAAGAAGTTTTGCCTTGTCAAAGCTAAGTAACATTCTATAAAACGACAAGTGTTTTGTTTAATTTTTTGCCATAAAATATTAAACAAAACAAGCATTTAAGTTAATATAAAAACCAGGGATATATACAGGACACAAATGCCATTTATTGGATTTTAAATCTTCATTAACTTGCTCACCAGCTATAAGTCTGTTTATGAAGCTGAGCCTCTCTTGTCCCAACAGGCTAATTTGGCAGCAAACATTGTTTAACAATACATCAAACAATCATAAACAATGTATAGGAAGAACACAGGACGAAAGCTTATTCATTCATTTTGAGAAGGTTCTTTGATCAGAGGATATTCCTAGTCAAAACAAAGGTCGGAAGCGTTTAGAATGCTTCCGACCTGTCAGCTTGATTTATAGAATATACACTATTGGCGTGTGAATGAGCCCTTACGCAGATCAGAAAGCATAGGGGAACTGCAAGGGGTCTGGATAGAGGAAAGTATACTTCAACTCTTCTATTAGTTTGCTGGCGCTAATGATTTTGAATGGCTGCGCGCTATCTTTTGCAAACTCAGGCGGTACTAATTTGAAATCAGCGGCATTTTGTAGATAAATTTCTCGGCGAGTTGGGTGCAAAGGAGCGACCACATTATAAGTTTTTCCCCATTTTTCTTGCTGTATAACGGCTTCTATAACCCTAATTACATCATCGCGGTGTACAAAGTTTACCCGAATGCTTCCCGTTGTTAAACCTTTCTTACCAGCTACATAACGGCCTGCCATACGATTATAACCCATCAGGCCACCACAACGCAAAACTGTTGTCTGAACTACAGGAGCCAACGACTGCAATAAGCTTTCTGCCTGCCACATAGTAATATTAGTGCCTTCCTGGGGCAAGGGCTCAGTTTCCGTCACTTCGCGGTTCAGGTCAGGATAAACAGAAGTAGAGCTAATATAAATCACTTTGGTAATAGAAGCCTCTTTCAGGTGGCTAATCAGTTGCTGGATTTGCAGCCGATGGAAATCAGAGCCATTGGCCTCCGCTTTGGGGGGAATGCTGATGATCAGTACATCCGTTGAGAGGAAATCAATAAACTTATGCAAGCTGTCGCCTTCCAAAGCAGGATTGAAACGGAACAGAAAAGGTTGAAGCCCGCCTGCGGCTAATTGTTCTAGCTTTTGCGGTGAGGTGGTACTTCCTTTTACTTGCCAACCTTGAGCAGCTAATGCAACGCCCAGGGGCAGTCCCAGCCAGCCACAACCCAGTATGCTAATGGTTGGATTGGAATCTGGGTAGGAATGGGTTGCAGGCGGGTTCATAAGTTGGGCATTTATGGAATGGGTAAAATCCTATACTATTTCTTCCCTCTCACCACCAACCAACGTTACACAAAAAACTTTTTTCTTAAAATATATTCTTCCACCCGTTCAGGCACCAGATATTTGATGGATCGATTTTTATGGACGCATTCGCGGATAAAGGTGGCAGAAATGTCTAATAATGGCGCATCTACGAGCTTCACCTGGGCGTGTTTTTTTAGTTCAGTCTCCGCTGATGAGGGGCGGGGATACACGTACATGCCATAATACTCCAGAATCTTGTCGTGATTTTTCCACTTATCGAAGTGCAGCAGGTTGTCTTCTCCTACGATGAGAGCAAAGCTATGTTGAGGGTATTTTTCCTGCAAACGGGTGAGGGTATCGATCGTATAACTAGGCTTGGGCATGGAAAACTCAATATCGCAGGCCTTTAAGGCAGGATTGCCGTCAATGGCCATTTCGACCATGTCAAAACGGTCAAACTCGTGCAGGAGCGAGCGGCTTTTCTTATGCGGATTTTGTGGTGATACAACCAGCCACACAGCATCCAGGTCGGTGGTGCAGGCCATGGCATTGGCAATAATAAGATGCCCTACGTGGATGGGATTGAATGAGCCGAAAAATAATCCGATTTTCAAGAGAGAGAAAGTCTTAGCAGTTAAGGAAGTTAAGGATTGGAAATCAGGGGTTTTGCCAAAAAATCATCCATCAGCTTCTGTGCTTTCACCAATGTATCTTCTAGCGTATCATTGACTAATACTATATCAAACTTATCCTGAAAACTCATTTCGAACTTTACTTTAAATAGTCGGCTGGATATACTTTCCTCCGTATCGGTACCCCGCCCACGCAAACGTTCCTCTAATAACTCTTCCGAAGGCACTTTTACGAAAATAGCTAAGACGCGGTCTCCATAAAACTTCTTTAAGTTCAAGCCGCCTTTTACATCTACGTCAAAGATTACGTGCTTGCCTTGCTGCCATATTCTTTCTATTTCTGATTTTAGTGTGCCATAAAAAGCCCCTTCATACACCTGTTCCCATTCTACAAAGGCACTTTCGTCAATTAATTGCTTGAATTTTTCGGGAGTGAGGTAATAATAGTCTTTTCCGTTTTCTTCGTTTCTTCCCCGGCGATCGCGGGTGCAGGCCGAAATAGAAAAACCCAGGTTGGCATTGGTGGCCAGCAGGTGCTTCACAATAGTTGTTTTTCCAGAACCTGATGGCGCTGAAAAAACAATAAGCTTACCCTGAAAAGGGGTTTGGATAGTGCTTTTATCGAAAGAATTTTGAGGTTGGCTGTTTGGTTCAGGCGTTACTGAAGGTTGCATCAATCCGTTGGATATGGTTTGGAGATGCAATGTAAGGGTAAAAAAGAAATTTTCTACCCTGTTGCCCTACTTGTCCTATCAAAAAGTATATGGAAACCAGAACCTTCCAGACTCAAACGGCTTCGTCTATCTTGGTTTTGATGGAGGCAATCAAATCATTAGGAACGCACTTCTTTTCGAGTTTGCAGCGCAATGTTTCCCTAATGGTCTTTTCGAGGTTATACTTCTGAATACATGGCAAGCATTTATCAATATTATGATTAAAATGCTCCAGTTGTTCTTTGCTCGCTTCTCCATCCAGAATCAGCTGAATGGCCTTCATGCATTCGGCGTGATTAGTACACGTCTGTTTTACGCTCATTTCTTGTTTCTTTGAAAAAATCCTGAATAAATTCTTGATTTCCATGGCAGTCGTCAGTATGGATGAATGTAAGTATACTAATGTACACAATTCTTTTCGCTCGGCGGCGTACCGTCTTTGCGAACCAGTTCGCTCTCCTTGCCCTAGCCTACCGCACCATTGGGCACCGGAATGCGTACCACGTTTCGACAGCCTCGTTTGACTGCCGTCTCACATCATCATTGTTCCGATTTATAACCCATTGATTGGGCGTAGGCTTTTAACTTTTCTTTCAACAAATTTCTGGCTCTATGTAATCGAGAACGCACTGTTCCGATAGGAATGTCCAGGATTTTTGCCATCTCTTCGTAAGTAAACCCTTCGATATCGCAAAGAATAATAACTGCTTTGAAATCAACAGCCAGGGAATTGAGTGCATTGGCTATCTCATCTCCTATCATATCCTGTACGGTTTCTACCCGCAAGTCTATGGTAATATCTGAGTCCGCTTCATCTGAATTATAGAAAGTTTCTACCTCTTGGTAATCCAGTTTGGTAGGCTCTTTACTCTTCTTGCGGTAGTCATTAATGAAACTGTTTTTCAAGATCCTGAACAACCAGGCCTTTGCGTTAGTTCCTCGCTGAAAAGAGGATATGAATCGAAAAGCTTTTAGATAAGTATCCTGCACCAGGTCTTTGGCTTCATCTTCGTCCATGGTAAGGCGATAGGCAAAGTTATACATCGAGTCTATATGGGGCATAAACTCAGCATCGAAGATCTGGTATTTTTCTTTTTCCGTATATTCTTGAAGCGGATGGTCTGACATAACAGCGTATCGTATCGAAAACAAAATTACACATTTTGGGAAAAGTACCAAGTTAACCTGGCCAGCTCTTCCTTATTCCTTCGTGTACCGCTCTTTGCTATGATTTGTTTACGCAATTGAAAATAAAAACACACCAACTTTTTAGCTGGTGTGTTTAGTACAATAAAATAGCTAATTTTAGTTACAATTGCTCTTTCAATTTTGCTGTTTCTACTACAGTAATTTCAGTAATTCTAAACTTACTTTTTTCTGCTTCAGTGCTGGCAGTAGCGGCATCTGGCGCTTGTCCAAACCCTTTCACCACCATCCGTTGCGCTTTAATACCCTTTTGTGTCATATAATGCGCCACCTGTTGCGCCCTTTGTTCGGATATTTGCTGATTGCGCTCGCGCGTTCCATCAGCATCGGCAAAGCCTGAGATCATAATACCATATTTGGGATTTTTCTGGAGATACGTATGCAATTTCTCCAATTCAGGGATAGCATTTTTACTCAAGTTAGTTTTGTCTGAATCGAAATGGAAAACATAAGTCAAGTTAGGCTTAATAACGGTTTTTGCCGTAATATCCACCTTATCTTGCTCAGAAGCAGGCTTGTCGCCGCTTGCGGCCACATCCTGGGCGTAGGTTTTCAACTGGCTAGGCGTTGGCAAAGCATATATGGTCTGCCCATCCACTTTCAATGGTTGTAATTTGCCTTTGTCATCTTCGTAAAAATAGGTGCCATGCATCGGTTTGCCAGGCATATCCTGTATGGCAGGGCTATCCTTAGAATACATCACATCGAGCAAATAATCTAAAGCCACCGAGTCGGAAGCAGCAATAATATTATCCATCAGTTCGTACAAATCCAGGTTGTTCTTCCCAAATTTAGATGGGTCAAATTGCGCTTGGTTCTTTTCTACATCCTCAAAAATATTATTTACCGAAATTTCCTGCCCTACTATCTTGCCCTCTTTCATAATCGGCTTAAGGTTAATTTCCTGGTACAATTCGTAAAAATAATTCTGGTTAGGAACGTTAATATTTACGATCTGAGGCGTATATCCTGCTGCTTCGATAATCATGTCATAATTACGGCCAGGAGGAAAAATGACCAGATACTGACCTGTATGCTCATTGGGATGATATACATTCCGAATAACTTCATTCGTCTGCTTATCAATTACCCGGATGCGCGTAGGAACCAGCTTACCGCCGGTAGTAATGCGGCCTTTCATCATAGTCAAAGGCACAATCCCTTGCTCTTCCGGAATTCCCAGGAAATAAATGTCCTGTCCACCCAAACCACCGGGTCTGTCGCTGGAGAAATACCCTTTCTTACCGTCGGCAGACAGTACAAAGAAATTATCATTGTTCACAGTATTGATGGGGTAACCCATATTAGTAGGCACCGACCAAGTTCCTTTTTCATTTATTACTCTGAATATATCGTTATTACCCATAGAGTTATGCCCATCGGAGCTGAAATACAAGGTTTTTCTATCAGGATGGATAAAAGGCGCATCTTCATCGTACGGCGTGTTGATAGGTGCGCCTAGGTTCACCACGTCCACCCACTCTCCACGCTCGCTTTTCGTTGCCTTATAGATGTCAAAACCACCTAACCCTCCAGGTCGGTTACTAGAGAAGTACAGCGTTTTTTCATCGGGCGTAAGGCTACCACTGCTCTCCTGATAACTAGAGTTAACTTTACCGCTTAATTTTAGTGGGTTTGACCATTGTTTACCGGTCAACTGGCAACTAAAAATATCGCCGTTATTGGTATTGCGTCCGCCCATATAAATCAAAAGCCGCTGCCCATCGGGCGAAAGACCTACCGATCCGATATTTACTTTTGCATTTAATCCGATGCTTTTAGCAGCTGCCCAGTTATCATCTTGCTTATGAGCCACCATAATATCTTCTGACTCAGTCTCTACAGTAGTGACTTTATCAACGGTGGTTTTCAGGGTCGTATAAATCAGGACGCTTTCATCAGCAGAAATGACCGGACCATATTCAGTAATAGCGCTATTGATGGCTGGCCCTACATTTTGAATAAAAACTTCTGCGGTATCTTTCATAAGCCGCTGGGCGTTTTGGCAAACCTGAATTTGCCGCTCCAATTCCCTTAATTTCGGGTCAGTTTTGCGAATCATTGCCCTGTACTTAGTCAGGCTGTTAATCGCTTCTTCAAAGCGATAGGCTAGGTGGTAGGCCTGTCCTAACTGCTGATAAACTTTGGTAGGCACGTTTTCATCCCTACTTTTGGAGGCAAGCTCCAAGTAAGAAATTGACTGGCCTTTTTCGTTTGTACTACTTAGGTAACAAACCCCAATTCGGTAATTTGTTACTGGATCACCGGGTTTTGATTTATCTTGTTGCAAATACATGGGAAGCGCTTTGGCAAAATCGTTATTACGGAAATAAAAATCCGCTTTTTCAATTTCCGCAGCTTTTAAACCAGCCGGTGCAGCGTTGTTTTGTGCCTGAGTTGCCAGGTGGCTGCCCAATGCCAACAGAATCGAGAAGACAAAATTGATGGGTTTCAAACGCATGTGCATAAATAGTATAAATATTGATGTTTAACGGAAACTGGAAGACTGTACTCCTTCCTTTTCATAGTACTACTTCATTTGATTAAATCTGAATAATTGCTATAGAATCGGGCAATTGAGTTTTCTTCAGAATCAATTTTGAAAGTATATCCAAATCCTTTCCGTATCTGATTGAAGCTATTCGTTTTTAGAAAACAATTCAAATAGATATGGCTTCTTTAGTTAAAACAGCTGTGATTTTTTGAAGAAAATTGTACAGTTTGGGTTTATGCAGGAAGAATTTAAGAGGAATTTTTCGAGAAAAGGAGAAATAAAATTTCTTGCAGGGGAGATGCCACGCCATAACCCAGCTAGGCGAAATGGGTTATGGCGCTACAAAATCAGCCTTCATCCATGTATCATAATTGTGCCACGGCAATTTTGGAATCAGCCGTGCCGTAATAGAGTAACCATCGGCCTTTGAAGTAGACCAATCCTTCCAAAAAACACACATTACCCACCTGTCCGGTTATTTCATATGCTTTATCCGGGTGAATAAAATAGGAGGGGGTACGTTTAAGCACTTTAGTCGGGTCTTCTATATCCAGCAATACTTGGCCTGCCGCATACGTACCTCCGGGCAGGGTAGCATCGCCACCAGAATCTAAGTTCATTCCATTGTAAATCAAACGGATGCCGTCTCCTGTAATCCAGGCGGGCGGCCCTGGCTCTACCAGACGGCTGTCAAATCGGCCTTTGCGAGCCCCAAACGCTACAGTAACTTCTCCGTCCGGCTTTTCTAGCGGTTGCCAGTCGAGCAAGTTGTCGGAGGTAGCTACGTAAATATCTGTATCTCCGTAATACATCCAGTATTTGCCCTTAATTTTAGTAGCAATCATGTGGCTGCCTTCGCGGCGACAAACAATGGCTCCTGACTTAGACCAGATATCTTTGTATTTACCTCCTCCAGCTTTTTCGAAAGCAAGCCCATGCTTTTTCCAATTCACTAAATCTGTTGAGGTAGCCACGCAAAGGCGCGCTATTTTTCCATCGTAAGCCGTATAAGTAAGGAGATAAGTCCCATCTTCCTGTGATACTATTCGCGGGTCTTCGCAGCCACCTTCCCACTCGTAGATTTTCATAAAATCGTTGTCAGGATATAAAACTGGCTTGGGCTGTCGGACAAAAGTGAATCCATTGTTACTCACAGCCAAGCCAATGCGCGAAGTGCCAGCGTATTTCCCCACTTTATCTTCGGCACGGTACAACAAATACACCTTGCCTTTCCGTACCACAGCCGCCGGATTAAACACATCCTTCTCCTCCCACTTGACTGCCTCACCCCGCACCGGACAGTGGAACACCGTGGTTCCCAGCGGCACCAGGCAAGGATTTACCTTGTCTTTTTTTATAAAAGGTCCGAGCACCCAATCGTCCAGCGCAGCCGGTCTTTTAGGTAGCTCATTGCCTGAAATGATGGTTGCTTCCTTCTGCTGGGCATAACCAGCGAGTGTTGCGCTAAACAATACTAATAAAAAAAAAATATGGGTGAAAGCTTTCATTGGCTGGCGTTTGAGAATGCGCTGCAATGATAGAAAAAAGGACTATGGATTACTATGACGAAAGTGGATGAAAACTATTTTCCAAACACATTCCTCACGACTGCTACAATGCGGTTCAGGTCTTCCGAAGAGAGGTTGGAGCCGGAAGGTAGACAGAGCCCTCGGTTAAAAAGGTCTTCAGCTACGTGGCGGGTCCCATAGTAGGGATATTTCTCAAAAACCGGCTGCAAATGCATGGGCTTCCATAAAGGGCGTGCCTCAATATTTTCTGCCTCCAATGCCAGCCGCAAAGTTTCGCGCGTTACACCATTAGCCAAGCTTTGGTCAATCAAAATACAGGTAAGCCATCGGTTACCGAAAGAGTTTTCCAACTCAGGCGAAAAAGAAATGGCCTGAATGTCGGCGAAAGCTTTCGAGTAGAAATCAAAATTAGCCCGGCGTTGCTGAATGCGCTCTTCCAGTACTTCCATTTGTCCGCAGCCAATACCCGCCAGTACGTTACTGAGTGCATAATTATACCCGATTTCAGAATGTTGGAAATGCGGAGCCGGATCGCGGGCCTGGGTGCTCAGGAAACGGGCTTTTTCTAGGAGGGCTTCATCGTTAGAAAGCAAAGCACCACCGCCAGAAGTAGTAATTACTTTATTTCCGTTGAACGACAAGATGCCTAATTTACCAAAGGTGCCCAGCATTTTTCCACCATACGATGCCCCTAGCACCTCGGCGGCATCTTCTATGACTGGTATGTCGTAGTGATCAGCCAATTGCATTAACTCGCTAATCTTAGCCGTTTGCCCGTACAAGTGTACTACGATAAGTGCTTTCGGTTTTAACCCCAGCCGCCATCGGTCTTCAATGGCGCGGGTGGTTTCCTTGACGCACATATTCCAGGTCGAATAGCCACTATCTACAAATATTGGCGTAGCCCCTTGGTAAATAATAGGATTGGCCGTAGCCGAAAACGTAGCCGTGGGCCCGATTACTTCATCGCCTGGCCCTATTCCCAGCAGTATAAGCGCCAGGTGAATAGCAGCGGTCCCCGAACTGAGCGCTAGTGCGTGCTTAGCTCCGGTGTACTGGCAAATAGCCTGTTCAAATTGTCGGATATTGTCGCCAATCGGGGCAATCCAATTGGTATCAAATGCTTGTTGTATGTATTTGAGTTCACCAACCCCCATGTGAGGAGGAGAAAGCCATATCTGTTTTTTATTCATTCTTTGTTTGGTAAAGCCAGGATCAGTAAACCTGGCCTGCAAATCTCGAAGGTTTTTTGTGTCCGTCAATTTTCGAAATTAAATGGGGATAAGCAATGAGTAGTGGATAATGAGCAATGAATAATTATGTATCTAAGTAAAAATCAATAGTTTACTATTCACTAAAGTGCTGTTTATTTATAACCGACTGCTTATATGCTTAATAATTTTGGCTGGAACGCCTACTGCCACCGTAAAATCAGGCAGTGCTTTAGTAACGACTGCTCCAGCTCCAACGATGCACCACCGCCCAATCACCATACCTGGAAGTATCGTAGCCCCGGCTCCAATGAGCGAGCCTTCGCCTACGTTTACTTGACCGCACAAGATAGCACCGGGAGCCACATGAACAAAATCCCCCAGCGTACAATCATGGTCTATAATGGCTGCTGTATTCAATATGACGTGTTTTCCAATGACTGTACCGGCCTGAATTATAGCCCGGTGAAATATAACGGTTCCTTCGCCTATATGGCTACAGGACGAAATAATGGCGGAAGTATGGGCAGCTTTTCCAAAAGGATGGTGTACTTTTCGAGCTACTTGACGGCGGGTAAGATTATCGCCAATAGCGATGAGCAGGGGAGAAGTAGCAAGAAAATCGCGATTATACTTCCCCGTGACCGGAACGGAACTCACTTCTGTGATCGCAGGATTATCGTCGAATATACCGCTGACATGGATATTTTCCGACCACAAGCAATCTAATACTACCTTCGCGTGCCCACCACCGCCGTACAACCACATAGAAAGTTTATGAGTTTATGAGTTTTGCTATTTTAATTCATTCAGAAAGACTTGTTTTACTTTCCACCTAACGCCTTTGGAACAAGTTTAAAATAAAGTAACAGTATTATATGGCTTTAGAAAAATCCCCGCTTTGTCAGCATGACAGAAGTTAGCTGGACGGATATTAATCGTGCCACCACTCCAAGTGGTGGCACGACGCTAGCGCCTGTGATGTCATTACTGCTTACTGTGTTTGAAAATCCCCCTCAGCATGACAAGGCGGGAAAGGTGATACTTTATTTTGTTCATGTTCCTTTATAAAGTAATCAGCCAATAATCAACAATCGTTTTGTATCCTCATAAGCCTTTGGTTTGTAAAGTGTTCCTCACGCATAGACGCATCTACTTTAAGCTCATTTACTTATCAAAGGTACGTTAATCGGCTAAGTGCTTCAAAATGGCTTGCTGAATAACCTGGGGATGGGACCACGGAATAAAGTGATTTACGTTGGGCAATCGAATTACCCGCAAGTTATCGGCGTTGATTAACATCTTTACGGCAAAGTCAGCATTACGAGGGTCTACTAAATTGTCGCTTTCGCCTTGGATAACTGTAACAGGTACACGGATATTTTTCCAATAAGGCAGCATTTTCACCAAGCCGTGTTTGAAAGCCTGGATTTCGCGGTTGCTTACGTCGAATTCGCGGGGCATCAATAAGCTAATCAAAGAAAACTTTAATGCATACCGGTAATATTCTTTCCTCTCCAACGCCGGGTCTATGGACGGTGCTACCAGTACAAGTCCACCCACTAAGCTGGGATAATCCATGGCCATACGGGCAATTACTGGGCCTCCCAACGAATGGCCGACCAAAATGGGCAATTTACTAGATTTGTTAAGCCGGAGCACTTCGGCCAAGAGTGCTGCCTGCCTTTTCACCGACGTTTCTGCATGCCCAAAATCGGAGTAACCATATCCAGGCCTATCGACAGATAGTAAACGGGCTTTTTTTAGCAGCGTAGAATCTTTGAAATAGGAGATAAATGCATCCCAGGAACCGGGGGAGCCGTGGACAAATACAACCATAGGAAGCGTATCGGAGCCAATTTCTACATAATGCATTTTCCAGGTGTGTTGCCCTTCTAATTTGCATTTATAATAGTGGAACGAAGGTTTTATCGGAAAATTCTCAAACGACTTGGCCGCTTTCTCATCGGATATCCTAAACATGACGCAACGCGATAAAAGCAGGAATGGCAGGAGAATAACCAATAAAATAATCAGTGTTTTACGGCTCCATAACCGACGAATAAGCGTTTTTCTCATTGCCTTTATAGGTATCAAAAAAGGGAATACACGTGGTGCATTCCCTTTTTTTCCTTATTTATTGTCGATTGATTTCCAATCTTTATTCCTTTATAATTCTCCTTACAGTGTCCGCTTGGTTTCTTTCTGTTCAAAGCTTTCAATTAAGTCACCCATTTGGATGTCATTGAAACCTTTGATACTAATACCACACTCATAACCAAACTTCACCTCGCTCACGTCGTCTTTAAAGCGTTTCAAGGCATCGACATCGCCGGTATGGACTACAATTCCATCGCGAACAACGCGTATTTTCGTATTACGTTTGATATAACCATCTGTTACGAAGCTACCAGCCACCGTACCAATCTTAGTAATTTTAAATACATCGCGTACTTCAGCCGTACCTACTGTCACCTCTTCTAGTTTCGGAGCCAACATACCTTCCATGGCATCCTTCACATCATTGATAGCATCGTAAATGATGGAGTAAAGACGAACTTCGATTTCTTCTTGTTCAGCCAATCGGCGGGCATTGGTAGAAGGTCTTACCTGGAAGCCCAGAATAACGGCATCAGAAGCAGAAGCCAGCAATACGTCGGATTCAGAAATCTGACCTACAGCCTTATGAATAATCCGCACCTGTACTTCTTCAGTAGATAGTTTCAGCAAGGAATCAGACAAGGCCTCGATTGAGCCATCTACGTCACCCTTGATAATAACGTTCAGTTCCTTGAATGTACCAATGGCTTTCCGGCGTCCAATTTCCTCCAGCGTAATGTGTTTACGGGTACGCAAGTTTTGTTCACGAAGAATTTGTTCGCGTTTGTTAGAGATTTCACGGGCTTCCCTTTCTGTCTCTACTACATTGAACTTATCCCCCGCTTGTGGCGCACCGCCCAAGCCCAATACTTGAACCGGCGTAGAAGGGCCTGCTTTTGTCAGGCGTTTACCCCGATAATCGGTCATTGCTTTTACACGGCCATGGTGAGCGCCCGCCAGCAAAATGTCGCCTACTTTCAGCGTACCATTCTGTACCAACACAGTAGTGATATATCCTCGTCCTTTATCGAGTGAGGCTTCCACTACTGTTCCTACGGCTTTTTTATTAGGATTGGCTTTCAACTCCAGTAATTCAGCCTCTAACAATACTTTTTCAAGCAATTCAGAGATGCCTTGCCCGGTTTTGGCCGAGATTTCCTCCGACTGATATTTACCACCCCAGGATTCTACCAGTATATTTTCCTTCGCCAGTTCTTCCTTAATTTTTTCAGGATTGGCATTGTTCTTATCAATTTTATTGATGGCAATTACAATCGGCACACCAGCCACCTGTGCGTGGTTAATGGCTTCTTTCGTCTGCGGCATTACATTGTCGTCAGCTGCCACCACAATAATAACTATGTCAGTTAATTTGGCACCCCGCGCACGCATAGCGGTAAAGGCTTCGTGACCAGGTGTATCCAGGAAAGCGATATGCTTGCCAGAGTCGGTGGTTACGGCATAAGCACCAATGTGCTGGGTAATACCGCCCGCCTCGCCAGCGGCCACTTTGGAACTACGAATATAATCGAGCAAAGAAGTTTTACCGTGATCGACGTGCCCCATAATGGTAACAATGGGGGCACGATGCACTAAATCCCCTTCTTCGTCTATTTCTTCTAGCAGAATTTCTGTTTCATCCTCGGCAGAGGTAAACTCAATATCAAAGCCAAATTCATCGGCAATCACGGTGATGGCTTCTGCATCAAGCCGTTGGTTAATAGAAACGAACATGCCTAATCCCAGACAGGCAGAGATCACTTCATTGACAGATACATTCATCAGCGAAGCCAAATCGTTAGCGGAAATAAATTCCGTTACTTTCAGTGTTTTTGCTTCCTCTTGTTCCTGTAATAAGCGAGCCTCCTTCTCTTCTGCCTTTCCTCTCCGTTTGGCTTGCCTCATTTTGGCACCGAAGTTAGGTCGGTTACCACTTAGCTTCGCCAGTGTAGCTTTAATTTGATCCTGAATTTGCTTGTCGGATACTTCTTCTTTGGGGCCACCAATTGGTCTGGAAAATTTACCGCCTCCTCCACTACCAGTGCCCGCATTGGGAGCACCTGTTTTACTTCTGGCAGGCACAATCGGCCTACTAGTGGTGGCATTGGTATTGGTAGTAGTGGTGGCAGCAACTGGCCGCGCAGGACGGGCTTCTCCAGCAGTAGCTGCTTGAGCAGGTTTCACATTGGGTTGTTCACCAATTCTTACCCGCTTACGCTTGCGTTTGGCTTTTTTCTTGTCCTTATCATCAGAAGAGGCTACCGGATTTGGCTTCTTTCTGGAAGACTCAGAAGGTAGCTCAATTTTGCCCAAGACGGTTAAGCCTTTCAACGTTTCGGCCTTCCCTTCAATGACTTTATCATCCACTACCGTTTCTTCTACCACTGTTTGTTCTGCTACTGGCGGAACAACGATATCTTTAGGTTTTTCTTGAGGCGTTTCTTGAACTACCACCTCTTTTTTAACCTCCATAGGTTTTTCTACGGGTGCTTCTATTACTGGAATTGAAACTGGGGTATGATTAATAACTACTGGCGGAACGATTGGCTTCGTTGGTGCAGTTATTGGTGGTTCTACGATGGTTGCTTCTACTTTAACCGGCACTGGCTCTTCCTTTTTAGGCGGCTCTGGCGTCACTACAACTGCCGGTATCTTGGCTTCAGGTAGTTTGATTTCCGGCGCTTTTACTTCTTCTTTAACTTTTACCTCCTCTTTAATTACTGGCGGGGTTATTTCTACCACAGGCTGCGCCGCTACTATTGGCTCAACTTTTTCTGGTACTTCAACTACAGGTTTCTTAGGTTCTGGTGGCGTAGTGCCACCACCTGGATTATTTAAATCTATTTTACCTAATACCTTGAAGCCAGGCAATTTGATAGGACTTAGCAAATCATCTGTTGATGTATTGGCTACTGGCTGAGGCTGCGGTTTATCTTGAACCGGAGGAGCAATAGGCGTAGGTTTTGCAGGTTCTGGTCTGCTAAAAATTTCGTCCTCCTCTTCATGCTGGCGATGTCTTTTATCGAACGGGGAATCCGAATCAATAACCAGATTATCTACGTGTTTTTTTCCGATGGAGAGGCCAGAGGCTTCTTTCTTATCGGATGCTGATGATTTGAAGGTTTTTGATAGCATCTCGAACTGCTCAATGGTAATTTTTGAGTTCGGGTTGTTATCTACATAAAAACCTTTGGCTACAAGATGTTCCACAATCGTGCCTATCCCCACGTTGAGTTGTCTTGCCACCTGGTTCAATCTCATCATTCTGTCTTCTGCCATGTGATAGCTTTCCTTAATTAATTTTTGCCAAAATTACGAATTTTGATTCACACTCCTAAAAAAAACTTTTGACAAGGGCATATCTCTGGTGTGAGTTGCCCTTGTCAATAATATATGGGAGCGTGTTTAACGGTATAAAAAGGTATGAATTTTCTTATTCAAACTCCTGGTTAAGAATCCCTAATACCTCATCTATCGTTTCCTCTTCTAACTCTGTTCTTCTCAGTAGCTCCTCTTTGGTAAGAGCCAAGACACTTTTGGCTGTATCCAAGCCAATCCGGCGAAGTTCAAGAATAACCCAAGACTCTATTTCATCGTCAAATTCTGACAGGTCAATATCTTCGTCTTCCAGCTCTTCTAACTCACGGAACACATCTATTTCCATTCCGACCAACCGACTCGCCAGTTTGATATTCTGGCCGCCTCTGCCAATGGCCAGAGAAACCTGGTCTGGCTTCATGTAAACCGACACACGGCCGTCTTCGTGGTCAATTTTGAGGCTGCTAATTTTAGCTGGGCTAAGCGCACGGCTAATAAACAGTTCTAAGTTGTCCGTATAATTAATTACGTCAATATTTTCATTTTCAAGTTCGCGCACAATGCTGTGGATACGAGAGCCTTTCATGCCTACGCAAGCCCCAACCGGATCGATACGGTCGTCGTAAGATTCTACCGCTACCTTGGCTCGTTCGCCTGGTTCACGTACAATTTTACGAATCATAATCAGGCCATCGTACACTTCGGGAATTTCGCTTTCGAACAGCCGTTCCAGGAAGGCTGGAGAGGTACGGGAAAGAATAATTTTTGGCGTACCATTCACCATTTCGACACGGTGGATAATAGCCTTACAGCTTTCGCCCTTCCTGAATCGGTCTTTGGAAATTTGCTCGGCTTTGGGCAGGGCTAATTCATTGCCATCGCTGTCTATCAGGATAACTTCGCGTCCTAAAATCTGATATACTTCAGCGGTGACAATTTCGCCAACTAGCTCTTTATATTTTTGAAAAAGCAAATCTTTTTCTAAGTCTTTTACCTTCTGGATAAGGGTTTGGCGGGCGGTTTGAACTACTCTGCGTCCAAAATCTTCCAGTTTGATCGTTTCGGCTACTTCTTCTCCTACTTCAAAATCAGCTTCTATTTTACGGGCTTCCGATAAAGGAATCTTATCCAAGTCCCAAATATCTTCTGATTCATCAGAAACGATTTCGCGGGTGCGCCACATTTCCAAATCACCGTTTTCCGCATTGATAATGACATCAAAGTTTTCGTCTGTGCCGAATTTTTTACGGATCATTGTTTTGAACACATCTTCCAGAATTTTGATCATCGTAGGACGATCAATGTTCTTTGACTTTGCAAACTCTGCAAAAGACTCAATTAATTCATTACTGTTCATCTTCCGTCATTAAAACATTCATTAAAAAGAAACCAACACATTGGTTTTACTAATATCCTGCCAGGCAATACGGATAGGTGCAACTACCGTATCTTTCAAAGCGCTTTTCTTTTTAGAAGAAATTTCTTCTTCCAGAAGAATGCCCTCGTCCTCCACTGCGTGTAACGTTCCGGTTTTGCTGCTTGCATCTCCCAGAAGCACTTTTATTTTGCGGCCAATATTTTTGGTATATTGTCTTTTCAACCGAAGTGGCGTATCTAACCCAGGCGAAGACACTTCTAGCACATACGCTGCTTCCAGCAAATTTAGTTCTTCTATCTGATGTGCCAAACGGCGGCTTATCTGAGCACAAGCATCAATGGCAATCCCTTGGTCTCCATCTAGCAGTACCATCACTTTAAGATGGCCATTGGTGTTTCCTGCCACCTGTACCTCTACTAAGAAAAGCTCGTCAGCACGCTCGTGCGCCACTAAAATCTGGTTGACTAACTCTTCAACTGTTGCCTTCAAATTCATACTAGCCCAAGATCATTGAAAACCTACCGAAGGCTTGCCAGCGGCTTGTGAATGAAAAGAGGGGACTAACGCCCCCTCTGAATCGCTAAAATCCTTTAGTATTGCAAAAGTAATACTTTTTCATGTGTGAAACAAATCCTGGCTGACAATTTGTTTACCCATAATCAGAGACTATTTTCACACAATTATCTAATTAGCTGGGGCTTTTACCTATGAAATGACCGTTACCTTACCATGATTAAATCGTCTATAAGCCATCATTGTTAGGAATCACCTTATCATTGTTTTAAAGTATTTCAAAGCCAACCGCGTGTAATTCAATCTTTCTGAATATATCTTTGGTAATGCAAAAATCCGAGAAGCCTTTTTTACGCCGATTGTGGTCATTTTCGGTATTAGCCCTCAATTTGCTCGCCTGTGCCTATACGCTGTTGATTTATGGATTTGCACATATTTCTCCGGCCGATTTCTGGCCAGCTGGCTTTTTCACGCTCTCGTTACCCATTATGCTGGCGTTGCACATCTTATTTGGCTTGTACTGGCTTTGGCGTTCCCCAGTAAAGGCGCTTTTTTCGCTGGCAGTGTTGCTCATGGGCTTCCCTTATTTGCAACGGAGCTGGGTATGGCACCCTTGGGCCAAAGCTAGTGGCCAAAAAAACAGTTTCAAGGTACTAAGCTATAACGTACGCATGCTTAATACCTATCACGAACGCCTGAAGGTAAGCCCGGAAACGTCTACGCAAATGCTGGACTGGCTTATCAACTCGAATGCTGACATTAAGTGCGTGCAGGAATTATATAATTCAGATACTTCGCGGGTATTCAATTCGATGCACCAGTTGTTGCGTAGGCAAAAGCTGCGTCAGTATGCTACCCCTCCACCCGATTTATACGAAAACAAACAAGGGTATGTAGGCGTAGTTATCTTTTCGCGCTTCCCCATTATTCGTTACGAAAGGCTGGTTTTTGACAAAAGCGGCATCAACAAGGGCGTTTTTGCTGATATAGCCATTGGTAAGGATACGATCCGGGTTTTTAATGTACACCTGCAATCCATGAGCATCCGGGTAGAGAAGGTGCTCAAGGACAATGCTTTCGAGGCTACTCAGGCTGATTTAACTGATATTTTCAGGCGGTTGAAAAGAGGCTTTATTTCCCGTGCTGAACAGGTGAATTTATTGGAAGAGCGAATTGCGGCCAGCCCATATAAAGTAATTGTGTGCAGCGATCTAAATGACATGCCGTATAGTTATACCTATACTAAGCTAAAACAAAGCCTCAACAATACCTTTGAAGAGGCAGGAACTGGCTTCGGATTTACTTACAACGATCGGTTATTTTTTCTACGAATAGACAATCAGTTCTGCGACAAACGATTGGATGTAAAAAACTTCACGACTCACGCTGATGTCGAATATTCTGACCATTTCCCGATTTCTGCGGTCTATTCCCTAAAATAATTCCACTTATCGGACTGCGGTTATTGTCATTGCGTTCCCTTCTTTACTTTACTATAGGCTTCTATCAACGTGGCTTTACCACTCGTTGTACCAACATACAATCCATTTGTTTTTTTGGCACGAAACTTTTCCTGGCTAGAAGGCTGCATTTAAAGTGAACCCTTCCTGAAAAATTCTCAGTTGTTTTCTTGGTTTTCATCCTTAAATCCAAAGGCAAACTCACGCCTAAGCGAAGAATTATTTGAATTTCTGCCGATAAATAGCTATCATCGGAGTTTATAAACAAACCTACGACATCCTCCAATGGCTATTCGCGTTGCTCTCCGTCATTATACCCGGTATGAATATGACCGGCTTGTTTCCCTGTCGCCGCATACTTTCAGGCTTAAGCCTGCCGCCCACAGTCGAACACCAATCGAAGCCTATTCCTTAAAAATCACGCCGGAAAATCATTTTATTAACTGGCAACAGGATCCTTTTGGCAATTATTTGGCTAGAGTCGTTTTCCCCGATAAAACAAGGGAAATGTCGGTGGAGGTAGAGGTGATTGCGGAAATGGTAGTAATCAATCCGTTCGACTTTTTCCTGGATGAATATGCGGAAGACTTCCCCTTTGAGTACGATGCTCAGCTGCGTAAAGAGTTGGTACCTTATCTGGAAATAACTGAGGCAGGCCCTTTGCTGAAGCAATGGCTGGCTTCAGTAGATCGATCCAAATGCCGCATTGTCGATTTTTTCGTCATGCTCAACCAGCGCGTATACCAAGACATTGCCTACACCGTCCGAATGGAACCGGGTGTGCAAACGTGCGAAGAAACACTGGGACGGGCGCTGGGCTCCTGCCGCGATTCAGGCTGGTTGCTTGTGCAAATTTTTCGGCACCTGGGTCTAGCAGCGCGCTTTGTTTCGGGCTACCTGGTGCAATTGACCGCCGACATAAAATCACTGGATGGCCCCTCTGGCCCAGAAGCAGACTTTACCGACTTACACGCGTGGGCAGAAGTATACATTCCGGGTGCGGGCTGGATCGGACTTGACCCAACATCAGGCTTATTTGCGGGCGAGGGACATATCCCGCTGGCCTGTACACCTGATCCGGTTAGTGCAGCCCCGGTGACTGGCCTTACGGATGTATGTCAAACCACTTTTACTTTTAGCAACACAGTAGAACGCATTCACGAAGACCCGCGCGTAACCAAGCCCTATAGCGAAGGGCAGTGGGAAAGCATTGTGGCACTAGGCCATCAGGTAGACGAACATCTACAAAAAGGCGATGTCCGCATGACGATGGGTGGCGAACCAACCTTCGTTTCCATTGATGATATGGAATCGGCACAATGGAATACTGAAGCCGATGGCGTTGAAAAACGCAAATTGTCGGAAGAATTGGTGCGACGACTAAGGGATCAATTCGGGCCGGGAGGATTACTTCATTACGGACAGGGCAAATGGTATCCTGGCGAAGTACTTCCCCGCTGGCAGCTAGGCTTGTATTGGAGAAAAGATGGGTTACCTATATGGAAAAATGCTGGCCTATTGGGTGGCAAGGCTGCGAAGCCCTTGACCCACGAAGATGCCCACGCGTTTACCGAAATGCTGGCTCGGCACTTAGGCATTCAACCGAATTATGCGATTCCTGGCTACGAAGATGTTTTTTATTTTATTTGGGAAGAAGGAAAAGTCCCTGCCGATATAGATCCTTATCAACGCAACCTGAAAGATCCACTGGAGCGGCAACGCCTGGCCGAGTTGCTAACCCAGGGACTGGAAAATCCGGTTGGTTATGCGTTACCGCTTCAATGGGAGGAAGAAAAGCAGGCGTGGCAAAGCAGTAGCTGGCCGTTTCGTCGCCAGCAAATGTTCCTTACTCCCGGTCAATCGGCGATGGGAATGCGGCTACCACTGACTTCTTTACCCAAAGCAGACCCGAAAAAGGAGCATAAACAGTATCCCAGGGATTTATTTGCTCCAGTAGATGAATTGGGCACTTTTGATACTGTAGTAAAAGAACGATTTAAAAATACTACCGCGCATGCCAATGCCACAAATGCTGAAGTCTCTGCTGACGAAATTGTAAGAACCAGCCTTTGCGTAGAAATCCGGGAAGGCAATCTCTTTATTTTCATACCGCCAGTAGCGTACATTGAGCACTACCTGGATATTATCGCCGCCATAGAGGCTACTGCTGAAACACTTTCCATCCCGGTATTTATTGAAGGCTACCAGCCGCCCCGCGACAACCGCTTGCAACAACTGGCAGTAACGCCTGACCCTGGCGTGATCGAAGTCAATGTTCAGCCCGCCACCAGTTGGGGCGATTTGCTGAGTAACTACGAACGCTTATACCACCAAGCGCATTTGTCGAGGTTAGGAACGGAGAAATTTATGTTGGATGGAAGGCACACCGGCACGGGTGGAGGCAACCACATTACCATTGGGGGAGCCAAACCTGCCGATAGCCCTTTGCTGCGCCGACCCGATTTACTCCGAAGCCTGATTACCTATTGGCAACATCATCCTGGCTTATCTTATCTGTTTGCCAGCGAATTTGTTGGGCCAACCAGCCAGGCTCCCCGGGTAGACGAAGGGCGCGACGAAAAATTATACGAACTGGAAATAGCCTTTGACCAGGTTCCGAACAATGGCCAAGTCAAAGGCAGCGTGGAAGCAGATTCCGTGCCCTACTGGCTGGTAGACCGCTTATTCCGCCACTTGCTGGTAGATATTACCGGCAATACCCACCGTTCCGAATTTTGTATTGATAAGCTGTACTCACCTGATTCGTCTTCGGGCAGGCTGGGTATTCTGGAATTCCGCGCGTTTGATATGCCTCCGCATTACCGAATGAGTATGGTGCAAATGCTGCTGATTCGTAGCTTGATTGCCATGTTTTGGGAAAAGCCTTATAAGCACAAGCTCGTTCGCTGGGGCACCGAACTGCACGACCGGTTTATGCTCTCTCACTATGTTCATACCGATATGCAAGAGGTAGTGAATGACCTGAACCGGGCTGGATATCCTTTTCAAATGAGTTGGCTAGAGCCCTTTTTCGAATTTCGCTTCCCGGTTTGTGGCACGCTCCAACTACAGAATATTAACCTGGAGTTGCGAAAAGCCATTGAACCCTGGCACGTATTGGGCGAGGAAATGTCCAGCGGTGGTACAGCTCGCTTCGTAGACTCCTCAGTAGAAAGAGTTCAAGTAAAACTGACCGGACTGACCGATGGCCGCTACGCCTTGGTTTGCAATGGCTGTCGTATTCCATTGAACGCTACGGGAACCAAGGGTGAATTCGTGGCTGGCATCCGTTACCGGGCCTGGCAACCGCCTTCAGCCTTGCACCCCACCATTGGGGTCGATTCGCCGCTGGTTATCGACTTGGTAGATACCTGGAATGGACGTTCTATTGGTGGATGTACCTACCACGTAGTCCATCCGGGCGGACGTAGTTACGAAACCTTCCCCGTTAATTCCTACGAAGCCGAAGCCCGCCGCGTAAGTCGATTCTGGCACGATGGACACACACCAGGCAAATTGGAGCCCACGCCAGAGATGGTAAGCATTGGAAGATTTTTCTCTGCCGAAAGGCCACCACAACCCATGTCTCCACCCGAGGAAATTGTTAGTGAAGAATATCCCTATACGCTGGATTTAAGGCAGTTCTGGGCAAAGAAATGAAGAAATGATTATTCAATCTCAATCACAAAACAATAGTACCCATCACCTGCTTTCGGGCTATACGGCTGGCTTGCCTTCAATGGACGAAATGTGGGGCGAGCAGGGTCATCTGCGGGCGCATTGGCAGGCATTAATAGACAAAATGCAGGCCTTGGGTGGCGAAGAGTTGGGACAACGCCAACAGGAAGTACTCCGACTCTTGCGCGAAAACGGCGTGACCTACAGTGTATACGACGACCCACAAGGCTTAAACCGCCCCTGGAAACTAGATCCAGTGCCGATGCTGATTGCAAAGGCAGATTGGCAAATTACGGAAGCAGGACTGAAACAAAGAGCCGAATTATTAAATTTAATACTGGCAGATATTTATGGTGAGCGTCAGCTCATTAAAGATGGATTACTGCCGCTGGAGCTGGTGTATAACCACAGCGGCTTCCTACGTGCCTGCGATCAAGTACGATTGCCGGGCAAATACCAGCTTTTTCTCTATGCTGCCGACTTAGCCCGAGGCCCGGATGGCCGCATGTGGGTAATCAGTGATCGAACGCAGGCTCCCTCTGGAACAGGCTATGCGCTGGAAAATCGCTCGGCCATGGCGCGGGTTTTTCCAGACCTGTTTCAGAATATTCCTGTGCGAAAGCTGGCTCATTTCTTCCAGGCGCTGCGAAACGGGTTAATGGCACTGTCGGCTAAACAGCCCGATGGGAGCCGTAAAGAAAATCCCCGGATTGTGGTACTTACGCCTGGCCCCCATAACGAAACCTATTTCGAACACGCCTACCTCGCTTCGTACCTAGGTTATGCACTGGTGCAAGGCGATGATTTAATGGTACGTAACGGCTATGTGTGGCTCAAAACGCTGGGTGGGCTAGAAACAGTCGACATCATTATTCGTCGGGTAGATGACGAATTTTGCGATCCGCTGGAATTACGGAAAGATTCTCAATTGGGTGTAGCGGGTTTACTGGAAGTGATGCGGCGGGGCAATGTTTTGGTCGTTAATCCCCTGGGAAGCGGCGTACTTGAAAACCCCGCCCTGATGGCCTTTTTGCCCAGTATCTCCCGACATTTATTGAATGAGGAACTAATTTTACCCTCTGTAGCTACCTGGTGGTGCGGCCAGCCCAAAGAGCAGCAATATGTGCTAGAGAACCTGGAGAATCTTATTATCAAAACCCTGGATCGGCAGCATAAAAGTACCCTGGTGGGACAATGGCTGGACAAAAAACAACTGGCCGATCTGCGTTTTGCTATTCAGACACGCCCTCATTTGTATATTGGACAGGAGCACGTCAGTTTTTCCACGGCTCCCTCTTTGATTAACGGGCACTTGGAACCGATGAATACGGTCTTGCGCACTTTTTTAGTTGCTCAGAACGATCATTATGCAGTGATGCCTGGCGGCTTGACTCGAAGTTCTTCTGAAAAGGGGAATTTCCTCTTGGTTTCGAATCAAAAAGGAGGCATTAGCAAAGATACCTGGATTATTGGGGCAGAACCAGAAAATCCTGTCAGTAGCCTGCACAAACCAGCCAACTACGCACGGGCATCTCCCTCAAACGCTAACCCCAGTGGTGTTTTACCAAGCCGAACAGCCGAAAACCTGTTTTGGGTAGGCCGATACACCGAACGAGCACTCAGCACAGCCCGATTGTTACGAACAGTGCTGCGCAACCTGAACGAAAGCAATGGTGTTGCGCAGGAGCCTGATATAGTATGCCAACAAGCACTGCTAAAAGCCCTTACCCACCTCACCCGCACGTATCCGGGTTTTGTAGACAAAGGAAGCCAAAGCCGATTGCAACAGCCTTTAACGGAATTATTATCCATTATTCTGGATCCGGTTCGCCCTGGCAGCCTTTCTTTTACCTTGAAGTCATTGTTCCGGTCTGTCTATGCTGTCCGCGACCGGTGGTCTATGGATAGTTGGCGGGTAATTGATGCGCTCGAAAAAGAATGGCAGACGCTTGATTCTAAGCAACAGGCTGATCATCCAGAAGCCACCTTGCGCCATGTACAAAATGCCTTAGACCATCTGATTACGACGCTGGTTGCCTTTATGGGATTGAATATGGAAACGCTGTCGCGGGAGCAGGGCTGGTTATTGCTGGATGCCGGACGCCGGATAGAACTGAGTTTGTCATTAATTTCGATGGTTCGCTCCACCCTGGTCATTCTTCAGGAAGCACCCGCCGAGTATGCCCTACAAGAAGCGATCCTGACGAGTAATGAAAGCCTCATTACCTACCGTTTTCAATACCGGACTTATCTGGAGCTACAAACGGTGCTCGATTTACTGTTGATGGATACGGCTCATCCCAGGTCATTGGCTTATCAGCTAGTCCAATTACAAACCCACTTATCGGCTTTTCCCCGCAACTTGGACAAGCAACGACTGAGTCAGGAAGAAAAGCTACTCATGGAAGCCTTGACCAAACTCCGACTGGCAGAAGTAAGCCAATTGGTTAAAATAGCGGACAAGGCTACGATCCGGGAAGAACTAGATTCATTGCTGGCCGCCATGAGCCGGCTTTTGTTTAAAACTTCGGAGGTCATTACGCTTACCTTCTTCAATCACGCACAAGGGCAGCAGCAATTGACCCTGGTAACTCCCTATCCTGAATTATGACCTACCGTATTGTACATATAACCCGGTACAAATACCACGAGTCGGTAAATCTTTGCCATAACGAAGCACGACTCATTCCCCGAAGCAATGCCTGGCAGGTATGCAAATTCAGTCAAGTAAACATTGAGCCTTTGCCAGAAGAATACAGCGAAAGAGAGGATTTTTTTGGCAATCGCGTCAGTTATTTTGCTATTCAGCACCCACACGAACAGTTGATGGTAAAAGTAATCAGCGAGGTACAAAAGACTGCCATAGAGACTCAAACAGATTTGTTTGGCGGCATTTCGTGGGAAAGAGCCAAGCTGGAACTTCTCTCGAACAAGCCCGATTTGCTAGACGCGCGGCAATTCGTGCTGGAATCGCCTATGCTGGCGTCCTCTCTTACAGTAGAGCAATACGCCCGCGTTTCGTTTACCGCTGGCCGCCCCTTGCTGGAAGCCACTCATGACCTGATGCGGCGCATTCACAAAGATTTTGACTACGTACCTAAATTCACGACCATTGCAACGCCCTTATCGGAAATTATGCGGCAGCGGAAAGGGGTATGCCAGGATTTTGCCCACTTATCCATTGCTTGTCTCAGGAGTATGGGACTACCAGCCCGATACATTAGCGGCTATCTTGAAACAGTACCCGCGCCTGGCACCGAACGCCTGACTGGCGCAGATGCGTCTCACGCCTGGTTTTCTGTTTTTGTGCCTGGTTCCGGCTGGGTAGACTTCGATCCAACCAATAACCTGATCCCTAGCACCAAACATATTACGCTGGCCTGGGGCCGCGATTATTCGGACGTTTCACCCTTGAAGGGCGTCGTCTTCAGTGCAGGCAAACATGCCTTAAGCGTATCGGTAGATGTACAGCGGATAAGTGGATAACAATTTATAAGTTCTTCTCCAGAAAATTTGTCATCATGGTGTACAGATGCAGCCGGGTATTGCCACCGCCGATGCTGTGGCTGCGGTTGGGATAATAGAACGACCGGAATTGTTTACCTGCCTTAATAAGTGCGTTTTCCATCACTACCGCATTCTGAAAATGCACATTATCGTCGCCTGTACCATGAATAAGGAAATAGTTGCCTTTCAGCTTGGCCGCGTGTGTTACGGGTGAGTTGTCGTCGTAACCAGCCTGATTTTCCTGCGGGGTTTTCAAATATCGCTCGGTGTAGATGGTATCGTAAAATCGCCAGCTCGTGACAGGAGCTACCGCAATGCCCGTTTTGAAGTAGTCGGCTCCGACAGTCATGCACAAGGATGACATATAACCGCCATAGCTCCAGCCCCAAATACCGATGCGGCTGGCATCCACGTAAGGCTGATTGCCCAGGTATTTCGCCCCTTCTATCTGATCCTGCACTTCGAGCTTACCCAAATTGGCGTAGGTGGCGTGTTTGAATTCCCTGCCTCGTCCGCCCGTTCCACGGTTATCTATTGATACCACCAAATAGCCTTGTTGTGCTAATACCTGGTACCAGAAAAAGTCACGGCTTTCCCAGTTGTTCAATACCGTTTGCGAACCTGGCCCACCGTAGACAAACATTAGCACAGGATATTTCTTTGACGCATCGAAATTGGCAGGCTTAATCATCCAGCCATTCAGGGAAATACCACCAGTAGTATTGAACTGAAAAAACTCTTTCTTGCTGATTGAATATTCATCCAGCCTCGCTTTTAAAGGCTCATTGCTTTCCAGCACTTTTACTAAGCTGCCCGCAGGTGCTTTGTGCAAGCTAACCGTTAAAGGCGCTTCGGCAGAGGCATGATAGTCGAGGTAAAACTTCAAATCTGGGCTGAAATTAATGGTATGGTTGCCCGCTTTCGCCGTGAGTTTCACCTTGTTCTTTCCATCCATGGTAATACTAAACAAGTGCCTTTCCAGCGGGGAAACTTCGGTGGAGGTGAAATAGAGCAGTTGCGCCTTTTCGTCAATACCCAAAAAGCTGGTGATTTCCCAGTTGCCCGCAGTCAGTTGACGGATGAGCTTTCCCGCCATATCGTAGAGGTATAAATGCTTGAAGCCGCTGCGTTCGCTGCTAAGGATAAAGTATTTTTGGTTGCTCAAATAAGTCAGGTCGTCAGTAAATTCCACGTCTACGTAGGTTTTACTTTCCTCCGTCAGAATGGTTTGTACTTTGCCGGTCGTAGCATCAGCATGGAGAATGTCCAGGCGGTTTTGTAAACGGTTCAGTTTGCGAACAGACAATAGATTCGGATTCTTGGTCCACTGAATACGCGGAATGTACATATTCGTTTCGCTGCCTAAATCTACCTTCACCGCTTGATTTTTGTCCAAATTAAAAATAGACAAGGCAACCTGCGAATTTGCTTCCCCAGCCTTTGGATATTTAAATCGGTAATCTTTCGGATACAAACGGTCGGTCACGCCTTCTCCCCACACCTGCATATTGTATTCGGGCACCTGGCTTTCATCAAAGCTATAATACGCTATTTTCTTTCCATCAGGCGACCAGTCAAAAGCCTTTACAAAGCTAAATTCCTCTTCATATACCCAATCAGTGCTGCCATGGATAAGCTGATTAACCTTTCCGTCGGTTGTGATGGCTTTCTCGGCCAGGGTTGTCAAATCGGTCACAAACAGGTTATTATCCCGCGTGAAAGCTACTTGAGTACCGTTGGGAGAGAAGGTAGCATTGGCCTGTTTACCACCTTTGGAAAGCGAGGAAAGCTGGCGGCTTTTTAAGTCATATATATAATACACGGCTTTGGAAGACCGCCGATAAATGGGTTCGCTCTGGCTACTAATCAGCAGCTTATTTTCATCAGCGCTCAGGGTATAATCGTGTATGCTGATGGCTTGGGTAGTGCCTGTGGGAATAAGCGCCGTTTCGGTTACGAGGGTATCTACTGCCATTCCGGTGGCGGCATCGTATTTTACTACCATACCGCTGACCAAAGAAGTATAAAACGCTCCGCCAGGTACCTGGCTGGCACTCTTCCAGTTCACGCCACTCACTGTCTTTTGGCCGAAAACGTTTTTGCTCCAAATGTCTTCTAATGTAACTACCTTTTTTTGCTGGGCTATACTGTGGCTACCCAAAGCGACAATACAAACTAAGGCGATAAGTAGTCGATTCTTTACCATAAGATGTGAAGATTAGCAGATAAAAGTGGCAATATGCTGGTTAGCCTTTACTTTAAATTGAGCAACCCATTGGTCAGATGCAAGCAAGTTTAATAAGTTTAACTCAATTTAACTAACCATTGAACAGCCTGAATAGTTATCATTCTTTGTTGCATCACCTCTCTGTTGGCCGATTGTATAACTGTATAGCCCAGGAATAATCACCTATGCGCATAAAGGCATTTTTACCGCATTAGGCTTTTGTTTTGAGAGAAAAGCATTGGTATTGGAAAAAATTCTGCAATGGCAAAATCTATTGCTACCTTACGGTCTTTACGATTTTATCGGAAAGGGAATGGCACTAAAATATTGCGCCTTTGGCAAAGCAGGAGGCGCCACTGATGGAACTGGCTTCTGATTTACAACGGCATTTTTACTTACACTATCCCTCCCTAGACCGATCAATTTAAATTTGTCAATTACTGCAAATGGGAGCGATGGGCAGGGAAGGTTTATCTGGTAGCAACATAAAGTTTGTGAAAAATAATTTTTTCAATAAAGTATTAAAAATTAGTCAAATTTTCGATTATTTACCTTAATTCTTTAAAAATGCCATTAAAAACAAGCCGATTGTTTTGAAAAATAGCATGTTTCTCGTATTATGGGTTTTATTTTAAACTAAGAAAACAAAATTCTATGTCATTTGCCTTCAACAATTATGAATTAGGGAAATTTTATGACGAGATGTTTGATGCCCAAGGCGGTGTACGCCCCAGTTATGAAGCATTCAAGGAAAGGTTGGAAGCAATGCCCGAAGGGGAGTTACTAAAAAGGCAGCATACAGCAGAGAAAGCGCTGATGTCCATGGGCATTACGTTCAATGTGTACAGTGAAGGCCAAGGTACCGAACGAATCATGCCGATTGATATCATTGCCCGCATCATTAAATCAGAGGAATGGCTGGAACTTAACAGAGGCTTGAAGCAACGCATTACGGCCATTAATCTATTTATTGATGATGTATACAATGAGCAGAAAATTCTTAAAGATGGCGTAGTTCCTTACGACTTGATTGAGTCTTGCAAGGGTTTTCTTAAACCATGCATTGGCTTGAAGCCGCCCAAAGGCATTTGGTGCCACATCACTGGCACTGACTTAATTCGCGATGACAAGGGTAAATTCCTGGTGCTGGAAGATAACCTCCGCTGTCCTTCAGGCGTATCGTATATGCTGGAAAACAGGGAATTATCTAAGCAGGTATTTCCTGAAATATTTGAAAAAGTAAAAATCCGTCCTATCTCCGATTACCCTACCCGGCTGTTACAGATGCTGCAATACATCTCTGACCGCCCATCGCCAACGGTGGTGGTACTTACGCCAGGGATTTATAATTCTGCCTACTTCGAGCATTCATATCTGGCGCAACAAATGGGCGTAGAGTTGGTGAACAGCCAGGATTTGGTGGTTTCGGATGGATACGTAAAAATGCGCACGACCAAGGGCTTTCAGATTGTCGACGTAATCTACCGACGCATTGATGATAACTTTATTGATCCGAAGGCTTTCAATCCTGATTCCATGTTGGGCGTGCCCGGTCTGTTCGAGGTATATAAAAAGGGACGCGTAGCGTTGGCCAATGCACCAGGCACCGGCGTAGCCGATGATAAAGTAATTTATGCGTATGTGCCTCGCATTATCAAATACTATTTGGGAGAAGAGGCAATTATTCCTAACGTACATACCTATATCTGTCGCGAGGAAGACGATTTTAAGTATGTGATAGAAAACATTGATCAACTGGTAGTGAAGGAGGCCAATGAAGCCGGTGGTTATGGAATGCTTATTGGCCCACAGTCCACCAAGGCCGAGCAACGGCTGTTCCGCATAAAAATCAAGCAGAATCCTCGTAATTATATCGCACAGCCTACTATTTCTCTGTCGCGGGTTCCTTCCATCATCGGCGATCAGTTTGAGGGAAGACACGTCGACCTGCGTCCGTATGTTTTATATGGCAATGGCATCCACGTCATCCCTGGCGGCCTCACTCGGGTAGCCTTGCGGCGAGGTTCGCTGGTAGTAAATTCTTCGCAAGGAGGAGGAAGCAAAGATACCTGGGTGCTTTATTAAGAGTTTTAGCAGCGAGTAATTAGCCGTTCGTTTTTGTATGCTAATCATTCTCGCTACCCATAAACTTATAAACTTATAAACTCATAAACTTACGCTATGCTCAGTCGTGTTGCCTATTCAATTTACTGGATGAATCGTTATATGGAACGGGCCGAAAACTATGCCCGGTTCATTAGTGTGAACTTTAACCTAAGTCTAGATCTGCCGGCAGAAGTACCTGAGCAATGGGAGCCATTAATTATTGCCACGGCTGATGACGAACTATTTCTTAAACATTATGATACCCCCAGCCGGGTAAATGTGGTCTACTTTATGACCTTCGACGCGCATAATCCTAATTCTATTCTGAGCAATCTTTATTATGCCCGCGAAAATGCCCGTTCTATACGTGAGAGCATTTCAAAGGAAATGTGGGAGCATATTAATCAGTTTTATTGGAAGGTAAAGGATTTGTCTACGGTCAAAGACCTTGACATGAATGCTTTACAAGAGTTTTTCAATGAGGTAAAAATGGGCAGCCAGCTTTTCTTTGGCATTGTAGATTCTACCATTACGCGGGGCGAAGGTTGGAACTTTGGCCGGGTAGGCCGATTTTTGGAAAGAGCAGACAAAACATCCCGTTGTGTGGACATGAAAAACTTTCAGGCGCTACCAGGCGAAGAGGCCGCTGGCTCACCATTAGACATATTGCAGTGGTCATCGGTATTGAAGGCAGCCAGTGCTTATAACATGTTCCGCCAACAGTACAATGCCATTACCCCGGTTAACATTGTGGAGTTTCTGTTGTTAGACCGTAAGTTTCCTCGCTCGGTTATGTACTGTATTCGCCAGGCTGAGCTATCCTTGTACGAGATTTCGGGTTCGCCCGTGGGAGTGCTGACGAATATGGCTGAGCGAAAAATTGGTAAACTGCGCTCTGAACTGGAATTTATCGATGTACAGGAAATCTTTGATTTTGGCTTGCACGAGTATATTGATAGTTTCCAGACGAAGGACAACGACATTGCTGCAGAAGTATATAACACATTTTTTGCCCTCAAACCCATTGAAAATCAATAGCTAACAGCACTTTTCGATTAGCAATTAGTATTTAAGTATATGTTTTTGCCTATAATCGCCTACCTTGCAAAGGGCTGGCGGAGAAAGCGTTTGACTAAAGTTGTTAGGCAACTTCGCTTGAACTCCCCGGCTCTGACTTAAACGACTACTCATGACCTACTGCCTCGGCATTAAAACCAAAACTGGCCTCGTTGCCATTGCCGACACCCGCCTTACTTCAGGAAATGAATTTACTACTGGCAAAAAAGTTTCCGTACATCAGTTGGAGAATCATTCGCTCTTCATTATGACTTCTGGCTTGCGTTCCGTACGCGACAAAGCCATTACCTATTTTAGGGAGGTGCTTGCGGAAAAGGATCAGCAGTTCAACAAAATGTATAAGGCGGTGAATGCTTTTGCCGACCAGGTGAAACGAGTGGCGGGAGAGGACAAGGCTATGCTGGTCGCATCAGGGCTAAGCTTTAATCTGCACGCGATTGTAGGCGGACAACTGGAAGATGATACCGAGCATCGGCTGTTTTTGCTTTATCCTCAAGGCAATTGGGTAGAAGTAGGGCAGGGGTCGCCTTTTATCATTATTGGTAACTCCGGCTACGGAAAACCGCTCTTGCACCGTAACCTACATTACCATTCTAGCCTGAAAGAAGCCCTCAAAGCGGGTTTTTTATCTTTCGATGCCACCAAAGTGAGTGTGAATGATGTTGATTATCCGCTGGATATTATTCTTTACAAACGTGATAGCTTCCAGATTACCCAGCATAGGCTTGAACAAGGTACGATGGATAACGTTTCGCGTGAGTGGAATGAGCTCCTAGTCGACTCCATGAAAAAGCTCCCCGATGACTGGATGACGCCTATCTTTGATAAACTGCCTGAGTAAGTAGCTGTTAGCTAATACAAGACCAATAACTACTACAGCGAATGACTAGAGGAATGTGCAATTAGGCCAAAAAGATTGCGCCAACTGTTAGGAGCTGGCTGTTCATCTTTAGCTGGCGGATAAGCCCGATAGGTGTGGTTAGATTCTAAAGCTATTTTCTTTGATTTGGCACTCAAAAATTTTACCGGAATAGTTTCATAGCCCATTTTTATGGGTTGTTTCACGCAAAAGTGCAAGTGTGGACTGGTAGACCAGCCTGTATTACCGCCATAGCCAATTACCTGACCGGCATGGATGGTATCTCCTACACTTACGATACTACCATTTTGTTTTAAATGCACATATTCAGCAATTGTGCCATCCAATTGATATACAGTAATATAGTTGCAGTCTTTGGCAAATGTTTTATCAGGCCCTCCGCGCTTAGAGTCTTCTTTCGTTTGTACCACTAGGCCATCCTTGGCAGCACAAATGGCTGTGCTCTCTAACAATTCAAAATCCAGTGCATAGGTATCTTTATGAGAATAAGGACCATTGTAACCTTGCGTTACTTTTAAGCTGGTTCCTGCCCGGTAAGGCAATACATAATCGGTTTGATCTCCACCAGAAACAACTTGCTCTGGGTCGCCCAGCCAGTAATTATAAGCGAACTTAAAGCTAAAAGCCGCCTCATCTTTGGGACGAATGCTAAAGAGGTATTGCTCATTAGACTGAGCCTGAATGACAGTATAGTAAGGTAAGGGGGTTGTAACTTCGGCACTAATCAGTTTGGAGAATTCTATCTGCAACTGGTATGGACAGTAGTTCAAATTTTTGGCATAGAAATCATAATTGCCCGAGGCTGACTGCCGATAATATACCAATAAATACTTGTCTTGCTCAGTAGCGGCCAAGCTAGCCAAGCTAGTAAACAGTTGAGTAAGCAGGAAGAAAACAGTCGTACGTAAGACGCTCGGTATATAACGATACATAGGCTAAAAATAAGCGATTCAACGAGAGTAAAGTTAGAATCTATCTCTTGGATCAGCTTTTCATTTAATAAGCAAATGTTACATTCAACGGATATGCATTTAAGAATTGAATAAAAATTTCAATGCATGAGGCAACTAATAGATAGTACAAAGAAGCACAGCCAACGGCAAAAACACCAGCCATAAGGAGATTGCTTAGAAAGTGGAAGGTAGTAAAAATGAAATAAATAATAATCGGCTATTACTGAATTTTTATTTCTTTTTCTTCCAAACCATTCTGAAATGCTGTTTCATTAGTCCAGAACGGCTAATTATCCGAATACCTGCCCGTGGGTTTGTTTTACCAATAATCGCGCCAGTGGAGGAGCCTGTTTGAAAAATCCTACTGCCAGCTCCGAAAGCCATTCGTCACCGAAGAGCCGTTGCACCTGGCGACCTACCCAAAGTCGGCCTACAAACTGGCTGTTCCATTCGCGTTTATAGATGCGCTCCAATGTAATACGATCTAACTCGCGGTGATGGTAGCGGATAATCAATGCCGATAAAATCCAGGCGGCGTGAATAGCCATAGCCATGCCATTGCCACACAGCGGGGTAATGAGTCCTGCCGCATCACCAGCCATCAAAATATGGTTCTCCACAGCCTGTTTGGGTGCAAAAGAAATCTCATTAATTACTTCTGGCTTCTCATACAAAAAATCTGCTTGCGCAAATATTTTCTTTAAGTGAGGATTCTGATGCAGAACGGCCTTTTCCATTGCCTCAATAGTGCCATGTTGCCGCAGGTTAGCACGGGTAGTAAGGTAGCAAAGGCAATACTTATCGTCTTCAATGGCCGAAGTGCCACAGTAGCCATCGCGGAAGTTGTGCAAGGCGATCAGGTCTTTCGGGAAGTCGTGGCGGATGTGGTATTTCACCGCCAGATAGGGAGATTGTTGTTGAATAAAAGTGCGCTGCAATTGCTTATCTAACCGGGAACGCTTGCCAAAAGCCCCAATCACTAGCTTGCTCTGTCTGGTAGAGCCATCCGATAGCTCCACAGAGAAGCGGTCATTTTCAAAAATCATGCTTTCAACTGATTTACCAAGTATAAATTCAGCCCCTGCTCCTTGTGCCATCTGATAGAGTTCATGATCCAGCGTATAGCGGCTAATGCCAAAACCGCCCAAATCCAGCGGTATTTGCAGGGCTTTGCCGGTAGGAGAAGTGAGTTGGAAACGGGAAATGCGGGAAGGTTGCAATCGTTCAAAATCTACCCCGAGCGATTGCATAAAAGGTAAGACCTCGTTGGAGATGTATTCTCCGCACACTTTATGAAAGGGATACGTTTTTTTCTCAATTACCAGTACCCGTAAGCCTGCCCTTGCCAATTGCACCGCATTGACTAAGCCAGCAAGGCCGCCACCGATGATGAGAACGTCGTTCATTTGAAAGAGATTTATTGCTCGTGGAGTTTTTCAATCACGTTTCCCAGCCAAGCTTTGAGCCTTGGGCATTTCTCTAGAATAACAGACAAACCTATTGACTCCGCCATCAAGTTGCCGTGAACTATTTTGTCATAATCAGGTATGATTCCTTTTAATCTTTTAGAAGGGGCTGTTAACGCTCCATCATTGATATCTTCGGGATTAGGGAATTGAGCTATTATCGGTTCACGGCTTGGCGAAGTGACGGATTAGTAGACCTAAAGTTAAATCGAAGCACTACAATTTGTTTAAGCACAAAAGAGTAATAGAAACATCTGACCTGCCATTTTGCCAAACCTGTATTATGTGGTCGGCTTTCCTTTTCAGTTGTGATTCGACTGTCCGATGTCGCTATTTATCAGCTTATTCATAGTTAAAGAATTCATTCACATAGTTAAAGGGAATTTTCTCTTGCTCTAGGCGCCAGTTGTTTGTTTTTAAAAGGTCATAGAGTTGTTGTTCATTTTCGTTTAGGTTTAGTTGCATCAAAATACTTGTTGTTGTCCCAAAGTCGTTTTCAAAGTATTTGTTAAAGGTTAACTTATCCATTAACACACTTCTAGTCTTTGGAAAGTAGCTTCGGAATTGAGATAGCATTTCAAAGCCTTGCACGTCAATATCTCCCCAATAAAGCAATTCCAGGTTTGAAAACCAGTCAACATTTTTTAGATTATAAACGCTGTATCCACTACCAAATATGGCAATTGCCCTTTTCATTTTGGGGAGTGTCAAGGTCGTATAAAGTGTTGTCTTATTCTCCACGATTAAGACTTTGCTAATTGGCAAAGTCAATGCCTCAAACTGCCTGATAGGAATAGCAATATCATCAAGACCTGAAAACAAACGTTGACTTACTTCTTTATCAAGTATTTTAAATCGGACTTGAGGATCACTATATTTTAGATTGAATCTTTTCTCAAAATATTTTTCTTGGTTATTGACAAATTCGGAAATGATAACATCAAGTATAGCTTTGATTATACCTTGATTCCTTTCAATAAACTTTGTATGAACATTTATTGGTAATTCTCTGATGTAAAGGTTCGGTTGAGGATTATTTTTGAAGTAACTACATACTTTTAAAATACTTTCCCATTCATTTTGATTTTGGATTATTCTTATTGGGTTTTGAATAACCCAATCTTTCAATTCTGGGAATGCAGTAATTACCTTTTCACAATTCTGTCTAAAGAGCTCAACCTCTTTTTCTTTTATTAAATATTCTACTATGTCTTTTTCTGAATCGAAATAGATAGCTGTTGGAAGGTCTTGTGTCCCTAAATACTTTGTTTTAACTTTTTGAAATTCTAAAGTATAACCAAAACCTTTCTTTTCTTTTGATTGACTGTTTATTAATACTATCTCTTTCTCAAAATCTGCCAAAGATGATTTACTATAACTCTTGTCACCACGAATAATAATTCTTGAAAAAGGTCTTTCCTCAACCAAATACTGAAGAAGCAAAATATACTTTCTCTCTGCTTTAGCTTTTATTTCATTTGGAGTAATCATTGATTTACAAAATTCGTTCTCTCTTGTTTAAACTGTTCAATAGGCATATCATAAAGCCAAGAGTATTTTTCTTCTTTTCTTTCTACAAAATGAACGAATGAAATATCATTCTCAACTATATGAATATTGTCACTTGGTGTAACCACTAATAATTGAAGATGAAGTTGCTTACAAAGCGTTATCAGGTATCTTGCTTTATCCTCATCTTGTGCCTTGAATGCTTCGTCAATTGCAATAAATCTAAATGAGTTACTTTGTAATCCTTCTTTTGTTAATCCAAACTGATAAGCAATCGCTGAACCTAAAATAGTGTAAGTAAGTTGTGCTTTTTCTCCACCCGAAAGTTGCCCCATATTTTCATACGTCTTGAATTTTTGATTATTTTCCTTATAAAATTCCTCAGCTTTATAACCGAACCAAGAACGCACTTCCATTACCTTTTTACGCCAATCTTCTTTTGCTAATCTAGTTATTAATGGTTCGATATTATTATAAAAATGATTTTTACGCCCATCAATCGTTGAATCAATTTCGCGAATATTGGGAATCGCACTATTGAGTAATGCTCTAAACTCTTTTACTTCATCGCTGACTCTATTTGGAATAACAATTTGAATGTATGTTTTAAAATCCTTGTCTCTGAAATCAATTTCTTTAAGCGAATCATTTAGTAGGCGGATATTTTCCTTGATGGACTCTGACCAATTTTCAAAGAACATTCTAAAGTCACCGACTTTGTTTGTGATTGTCTCTTGAAGGTATTCATTAAATTTCTTTTCATACTTTGGTAAATTATCATCTACCAATTGTTTTAACAGAGTTTGATATTCACTAATAAATTCCAAATGAGAAGAATCAGGAAGTCGGCTTACATCTGAGCGCCAATCTTTGAACTTATAAGTAATTTCTTCCAAAGGTTGCTTAAAGGCATTTATTTTCAATTTTACATCATCCTCACTTGTTCTCTTTTCTTTGTCAATCTCTGATATTTTTCTAAAGTTTTCTTTTTGGAAGGCAGCTTGCATGGCCTTGATATTTAAAAATTCAGCAAAAACAATTTCAGGATTTGATTTTTCAAAATCTGACACATCAACTTTGCCCTGAGGTTCAATAATACCTTTATTGATTTTTACATCTTCAGCAATGGATTTACTGTTTGCTTCTAAATGGAAAATTTCTCTGTCTTTGTTTTTAATATCAATGTCTGAAATACTTCTTAGGTTATTTTGAACTTCTTTAAGTTGATTTTGAAGTACTTGAACTCGGTTGTTTGTTTTCTCTAAAGTTGATTTCTGCTCTTCTTTCCCTAGTATTTCCTTAGCGTAAGTTTGCCAGTCTATATCATCGTATTTGGTGTATAGTTTAAAAAGGTCTGAATAGGCTTCCTTTTGAGCTTCAATAGTTTTAATATTTTGTTCAATTGAACGAATATCTTGTATTATTAATATCTCTTTTGCTTGCAGTTGCCTGATGTCATTTTGGAGAAGTTTTATTTTATCCTTGTTATCCCAGCCTAGAACATAATTTTCTTTTCTTGAAATATGCCATCTATCATCCTTTTCATGTTTCCCTCTTGCAAATTTGATTAATCCTTCCTTTGTGATGGCTTTTTCATCATAATTATTAAACTCTTTCAAAGTATTCACACAAGCATAATTGTGTTGATTTGTAATAACATCTTCAAGCCAGTCTGCATAAATACTTTGAGGCTTAAATTCTAATTTATTTATTAAAGAATTTTGCGAGATGCCCTTATGTATCATACTAGCAAGTGAAGTAAATCCACGGTAACGTTGATAAATAATCCTTCCTTTAAGGTTTGTACTGTTTACATACTCATTTATTTTTGAATAGTATTTTTCAGGGACTATAAGCCTTAAAGCAAAATTGTGAAGTATTTTTTCAACAGCAAGCTCCCATTCAATTTCATCTGCGCTGACTTTTATCAGTTCTCCGATAAAAGGAAGTTCTTCTTTTGTTGCTCCAATATGTTCTAAAATGTCGTCTCTAATTTCAGCTTCCCTGCCAGCAATGTTACTTTTGTTTTTCTGAAGCGCTTTTATTGTTTCTATTCCAGTAGAAATTTGGATTTTCAATTCATCTTTTTTGTTTTTTGCTTGTCTTAAAGTCTCATCAATGGTATTTCGACCCTTTTCAATCTCTGTTTTTTTAGAACTAGCAATTTCACGATTTAGCTTGAATGTTATCTCACTTGGATTGATATTTAATTCAACACTTTGGGCTATTTTATTATACTTATCTAAGCTTTGTTTTCTAAAATCTCGGTTCTTTTCAAGTTGCTTAATTTCTTTCTCTAAGTCCTTTATTTTATTCCAAACTTCTTCACGTTCAATCGAAATTGACAAAGTCCTTTCTTCTTGCTTTAATGAGTCTTCTTTGCTTCTCAATTCCATTAATTCATTATTGAGTTCTTTTAAATGTTCTTCGCACCTCACTAACTCTTTTGCTGACAGTTCGAAACTCCTTTTTGCAAACCAAAAAACAGCAATTTCCTTATAATTATTCAATTGATTCAGCGCAGTTTGAATATTATTTAGTTTTATTGCAATTTCATTGATTGCAGTTAGTTGTGAAATTTGCTCTTTGGCCTTTTCAATGTTTATCTTAGCATCCATTAAAGTCAAAAAGCTTTCCTTCAATTGGATAAATTCTGTTTCAGCATCTTGCTCTTCGAGCATATTCGTCTTAATAAATTCATCTAAGTCTTCCAATACCTTTACACCGACTACTTGATTGAACAAACTCAATGCTTTAACTGAGCGCATACCAAATAGTTGAGCAATTCTTTCTGCATAAGAGGTAGGACCATCTAAAAACTCGACTTTTCGTTTATTGCTGTTAGAATTGTAGATTTTATCTAGTCTCTTTTTCCAATTTCCTTTACTGTCAAATTGATTGAAGTCTTTTTCAATTTCCAGAGGAACGTGAGCAGCACCAAATACTCTTTTCAATTCACCATTTAAAAACCATCTTACTTGAAAAAGAGTAATATTTTTTTGATCAGTGTTGGAAAATGAAGCTAATATTACCGAATAAGTTTTCTTGTCCCTTAAAGCTTGTATAGTTGTACTTAGTTCTCCTTCACGCTGTATATTGCCATAATGACCGCAAACATATGTTTCCTCTGTTCGATCGCCTTTTTTATCAACGCCCGATGATTGATTATAAAATCTATCTTTCTTCACAGAAACAAGTAAGGTTAGTAGAGCATCTATAAATGTACTTTTACCTGATGCATTTGCACCTGTTAACAATGAATTGTTTCCTTGAGGATTGATTTTGAATATCTTTTCGTGAAAAGTTCCCCAGTTATAAACTTCCATATATTGAAGTCTAAAACCAGCTTTATCCGAGCTAGTGCTAAATAGACTCAACATACTCTTGCAATTTTAATTTGAATTCCTGTAAAATATCCAGTGTGATCTTTTCCTTTATAATTCTATGGATTTGATATTTGGTTTCATTATCTTTTTTTCTGACTTCCTTCAAATAGCCCAATTCAACAATTCTTTTGATGTAGTTGTCAAGTTCCTTTACGAACCTAACCCGATTGAATTTTTCGGGAAGAAACAACTCTACTTCATCTTTTATTTCTAAATCTGTAATAAATTTTTCAGCTACTTGAAATTGTGTCGGATTGCTGTCAAACTCCTCCAAGCTTTGTCTAAGCACTACTAGTACAATTGAAGTTTCAAAGCCTATTTGTCGCCTTGCTATTAAACCGAGTGTATTTCCATCACTATCTTCAAATTGTTTTACAAATGCAAATCCTTCATCTTTTTTTACAATAAGGTCTAAACCTATTTGGCCTATAAATTCCTGAATTTCGATTTGGTAATTAACCACATCGTCCCATAAATTGGAATTTCTCTCAATAGGGGTCTTTAACAACTTTACAATTGCTTTGGAATATGGATTTAGTTTTTTTTCTAAACTGCTCATTTTGTTAAAATAATTTCAGGAATTTGAATTGACTTTTTGTCTTCAATATTGAATATTATCCTTTGAGTTTTATCGGGGCTAATAGAATGCTTGAACTCTTTAGCAATTCCAATGTAAGCGAATAATTCAGGCAAGCCTTTTTGAATACCACCATATTTTTCAATCACATCATATATTGTCGTTTGAGATTTACCTTTTAGAACTTCTATTATTCTTTTGCGAAGTAAATCTTTATCAATATTGGATTGGGCAAATAATTTACTAAGATGATTGGAGTTTGTAAGATCTTCATTAGCCAATTTGGGTCTGTTCTTATATGTTAGTTCTTTAGAGTGCTCAAATGTTAATTTCCTTTCAAAAGGAATGTTAATCTCAATGTCAGTGTCCAGTTCCAAAGAAATATCAGGCTTTTTCTTTGTTTTACTTATTTCGAGTAAATATTTTTTAATTTCTTGCACTATTCGCTTTGTTACTGCTGATTTAGAAGCCTCATTTTCTCTAATTATTCTACTAAGTTTTTCAGCCATTTTATCATTGGCTTTGTAAACCTTTTGTCCAGAATTATGAAGGTGTTTTTTCATTCCTTTCAAAAAAAGGTCATTAGCTAGAATGCCTTTGGCTTGTAAAGTATTGTAAAGTTCTTTTGTGAGATTGTCCCATTCTAATTGCAATCCTGGATTTAGGAGAAAAGACCAAAAAGCATAAAAACTTTTTCCTTGTTGGCTTTCTTTTAATTCATCTAATGCTTCAAATGCAAATTCAAGAATATCGCTTTTTGTTAGGGCCCCGTCAGTATGTTTTTGATAAATTGATTTGGTAATTTCTTTGAAATTGTCTTCAACTTCTTTAAAATCGGAAAGCATTTCTTTTGCAGATTGATTCAACTGATTGAATCGAGGAATTATTTCAAACTCCTCAAATACTTTTACATCTTCGCCACTTCGTATTCTTTGAATCTGTTGCTCTATTTCTAGTTTTTTATCTTCAAGCAATTGAATTCTTTTTTCAGCGTCATCATTTGTAAACTCAACCAATTCTTTTAATTGGCTAAAGATATTTTTGAATTTTGATTCTGTTCCTACATACTCTTCCTTTCGGAGACTTAAAAGCCAGTCTATTGTTTTGCTCGAATGAGATGAAAGCTCGTAAAATATTTCACCTCTTTCGTCCTGGTAGTTTGTCAAAAAACCTTTGTTCGTCCAGTTTTGAATGTATTTTTTTGCCTTTATCTCATACGTATCAAAAATTTCAATTTTATTTTCTTCGTCATTTTCAATTTGTTTATACTCCAAATAGTCTGCAAGCTGTGTATGAATATTTTCCGAAGAAACCGTACCTTGTTGGTTGGAAAATATTTTTACTAAAAACACAATAGTAGCTTCTCTATTTCTCAATCTAAGAAGTTCAACACTTGGTGAGCTGTTTAGTATATCTGATATTTTTGAACTGTCAATCATTATCTTGCTGAGATTGTGCGGTTGGCATTATTTCGGGTTTCAGCCCTTTCCTTTGGTCTGTCTATTTATTTGGTTGAACTATCGTCTTTTAAGCTCCTGCATATCTGACGGACTGCGCTCATTATCTGCTCATTTCCATCGCGCAAGTCGTGAAACCTACGGTGAGATGAAAACAATGATGTATAATCTCGTCATCAAGGGCGGCCTCCTATAATATTCTTATCCCATAACTCGCCTAAGCTATACGTTTCCAGCCATTCTTTTAGTTCTTCTTCCTTAAGTCGGGTAAATACTGACTGGCGATCTTTTCGATCTACTACAATAATATCTTCGGGATTGAAATTGTCAATCAAATTGACTGATTGGGTAGAAACAATAAGCTGGCTTTTCGTAGACGCACTTCGCATTAAACCCGCTAGTTTGTTAATAGCAGAAGGATGAAGACCCAGTTCAGGCTCATCAATGATAATGGTTTTTGGTAAGTCGGGTTGCAACAGGAGAGTTACCAGACACATCATCCGAAGCGTTCCATCCGAAAGATTATGGGCATTGAAATACATATCTGAGCCTTGTTCTTTCCATTCCAACTGAATATATTCTGAATTTAGCCTATCTGGTGCCAAATCAAATCTTTGAAAGAAAGGCGCAATGGAACGGATGGTGGCTTCAATAAGCTTGAAATTGGCTGGGTATTTTTCTTGGAGTAGATAGAGTAACGATGGCAAATTTCCCCCATTTTCACTTAGAGTGCGGTTATCTGACACTTTCCTTGCTTGTTTTAAGGGAGAATTAGCGCTGGTATCTTCAAAATGATAGACTTTAAAGTTTTGAAAATCAGCCTTAAATTCTTCTCTAAAAAGGGCATTCATTTGGCTCTCCTCATGCCCTTTTGTATAACTCTCAGGCGACCAAATAGAAGGTAAGTGATCTTCGTTAGGGAGATTAGCCCTTACTGCGCCTATGTCTTTTTCAAAATAAAAACCGTTAGCTTGGTTAGGATTTAATTGAAAATGATAAAAGCTTGAATTATAAGCTTGATTACCAAAAAACACTTGCCCTTCTATGAAATTTGAAGTTTTTCGACCAAAGTGTAAAAGGTTATTTACGCCCCCATTTTCAGCCACATAACCCCGCAAGTTTTGCTCATAAATATTTCTTAAAAGCTGAAAGAAGGCAATGAGGTTACTCTTGCCCGCACCGTTGCTTCCAATCAAAATATTGATTGGTTTCAGGTGTAGATCACCTACATCTCGGATGGATTTAAAGTTTTTTAACCGAATAAGGCTAATCATCTTTGTGACTTTTAAGTATCCATAACCCGTTTCACTTCATTCAACTTCAGCAAAGCTTCTACTGGCGATATCGTGTTGATGTCCAGGTGGCGGAGCATTTCTTCAATCTTCTCGAATTTCGGGTTGCTGGATTCAAATATCTTCAGTTGGTAATTATTCTTGGGCACTTCGGTCAGTCGTTTGCCCGTTTCCTGGCGAATTTTGTCTTTCTCCAGGTGGTGCATAATTTCGTTTGCCCGAATGACTACGTTGTTGGGCATACCCGCCATTTGCGCCACGTGAATCCCAAAGCTGTGTTCACTGCCGCCCTCTTTCAATTTCCGCATGAAAATCACCTTGTTACCCACTTCCTTCACCGACACATTATAGTTTTTTATGCGGGGAAAATCTTCTGCAAGCTGGTTCAGTTCGTGGTAGTGGGTCGCAAACAGCGTTTTGGCGCGGCATTTCGAATGGTTGTGCAGATATTCTACAATGGACCAAGCAATAGAGATGCCATCGTAAGTGCTGGTGCCACGCCCGATTTCATCCATCAGTACCAGGCTGCGGTCGCTGAGGTTGTTAAGGATACTGGCCGTTTCGGTCATTTCTACCATAAAAGTAGATTCACCCTTCGATAAGTTATCGGAAGCGCCAACGCGGGTGAAAATCTTATCAACAAGCCCAATTTCTGCGGCTTTGGCTGGTACAAAGCTACCCATCTGCGCCATCAGCGTAATAAGAGCCACCTGGCGAAGCAGAGCCGATTTACCCGCCATATTCGGACCCGTGATAATTATGATCTGCTGGGTTTCGTCGTCTAGGAAAATGTCGTTGGGAATGTAGCTTTCGCCCAAGGGTAATTGCTGTTCAATCACGGGATGGCGGCCTTCTTCGATGCGCAGAACCCGCGCTTCGCTAATCACCGGACGAATATAGCGGTTTTTGATGGCCACCTTGGCAAAAGAAGACAAACAGTCAATTCTGGCCAGAATACGGGCATTTTGCTGAATTTGAGTAACGTATTCCGAAGCTGTTATGACCAACTCATTGAATAATTTTTGTTCAATGGCAAAAATGCGGTCTTCAGCATTCAATATTTTATCCTCATACTCTTTCAATTCCTGGGTAATGTACCGTTCGGCATTCACCAGAGTTTGTTTCCGAATCCATTCGGTGGGTACTTTGTCTTTATGGGCGTTGGTTACTTCCAGGTAATAACCAAACACTTTATTAAAAGCAATCTTCAACGAGCCAATGCCAGTCCGCTGTATTTCGCGGTTTTGCAACTGCATCAGGTAATCCTTGCCTTGGAATGCCAATTGATGTAACTCGTCCAGTTCAGGATTTACGCCCGATTTTATCATTCCTCCCAGGTTGCTTACAATGGGAGGGTCTTCGCGTAATTCGTTTTCAATTTTTTGCAGTAGAAATTCGCAGGGATTCAACTGGTCAGCGTACTTTTTCAGGCCAGCCACATTTTCTACTTCGCTCACGGCCACAATGGCCTGCAACAGTTGCTTGATAGGAACGGTATGCTGTAAAGACCTTTTCAACTGCAATAATTCGCGGGGACTGATGCGACGCACCGCGACCTTAGAAATTAACCGCTCCAGGTCGCCAATCTGCCGAAGGTGCTGTAAAAGGCCATCCAGAATTTCGGATTGCTGCGAAAAAAAGGCAACGGTATTCAGTCGCTCGTTGATGGGTGCTGTTTCCTTGAGTGGTAACACGAGCCATTTCCGCATCAGACGTGCGCCCATCGGCGTCACTGTATGGTCAAGCACCTGTATGAGCGGCACACCACCGTCTTGCTGCGCACTCACCAATTCGAGGTTGCGGATGGTGAAACGATCCAGCCAGACGTAGCGATCTTCTTCCAGGCGGGAAATGCTCGAAATATGCGACATTTCCCGGTGTTCCGTTTCCGCCAGATAGTGCAGAATAGCTCCAGCCGAAATGATGCCTTCCCGAAGGTTTTCAATGCCAAAGCCTTTCAGCGAATTGGTTTGAAAATGCTGGGTAAGGGAATCATAGGCAAAGTCGTGGGCAAAAACCCAGTCGTCTAACTGAAAAGTATGATACTTGTCGCCAAAGAGGGCGTTGAATTCATGGCGCTGCTTTTTACAGAAAAGGATTTCGGAAGGAGAAAAGCTTTGCAACAGTTTATCAATGTAGCTGGCATGGCCCTGCGAAGTAAAAAACTCGCCGGTAGAAGCATCCAGGAACGAGATCCCAATGATGTCTTTGGTTAGGTGCAGGGAAGCTAAGTAATTATTTTGCTTGACTTCCAACACGTTATCATTGAATGAAACGCCTGGCGTCACTAATTCCGTTACGCCACGTTTTACGATTCCTTGCGCAAATTTTGGGTCTTCGAGCTGGTCGCAAATGGCTACCCGCTGGCCGGCTCGTACCAGTTTTGGCAGGTAATTGTCTAAGGAATGATGCGGAAATCCGGCTAGGGCCGTTTCTGACTCCGAACCACTGCCACGTTTGGTGAGCGTAATCCCCAGGATTTTGCTGGATTTGATGGCATCTTCTCCGAAGGTTTCATAAAAATCGCCGACGCGAAACAGCAATAAAGCGCCGGGATACTTAGCTTTGATGGCATTGTATTGTTTAGATAGCGGCGTGTTGCCAGGCATCCCATCCTTTTTCTTATCCGCCACCGGGCTGTTTTGCATAAAATGTTCAAGGAAAATACAGTATTCAAATAAGTAAATCTACCTTTCGAATATGCGTAAATTACAGAATGAAGAGTTGAATCGGCTTTCGGTCGATGAATTCAAAAATAAGCAAAAAAATCCTTTTGTACTGGTGTTGGACAACGTGCGGAGTATGCATAATGTGGGTTCTGCTTTTCGCACCGCTGATGCCTTTTTAGTGGAAAAACTCTATCTCTGTGGCATTACCGCCACCCCACCTCACCGTGATATTAATAAAACTGCCCTGGGAGCAACGGAGTCAGTAGCTTGGGAACACGCCGCTGATGTGATAGAATTGGTAAAGCGATTGAAAGCAGAGGGCTGGATTATTGTGGCGATTGAGCAGGCCGATAAAAGTGTTTTACTTCATCAGTTTGAACCGCAACAAACAAACAAATATTGTTTTATATTTGGAAACGAGGTTTTCGGAGTATCCGAAGAAGTAGTAGCACTGGCAGACATCTGCGTAGAGATTCCACAATTTGGATCGAAACACTCCTTGAATGTATCTGTAAGCATCGGGATTTTATGTTGGGACTACGTATACAAAACGCAATGTTAATTTAATGTTAACAAAATAACCTATTCACTTAATAATTGATTAATATTGCAACTGGTTTAACCTTTTCCAAATTAACCTTATCACATGAAAAAGACAAAAAGTACCGTTAAGCGAAATGCTGTTCAAGAGCTTTCTACCAAGATTGTAGATAAGTTACAGGAATTGTTAGGAGAACTCGACGTTAAAAAAGCGGATAAAGTAAAGAAATCCCTTAAAAATGCCTCTAAGAAGATCGCTAAGAAATTCACTGCATTGTTAACCAAAGAAGACGATAAGAAAAAGAAAGCATCTAAGAAAGATGCCAAGAAAGTAAAGCAAGCAGCGGCGAAAGCTGAAAAACAAGCGAAAAAAGCTGCTCGCCCTGCAACGGCAACAGTTGCTGCCAAGCCAGCTACACCCAAACCAGTTGCTGCCGCCAAACCAGTTGCTCCGGTTGCGAAGAAACCGGTGGTAGCAAAAAAGCCTGCCACTACTCCGGCGCCTAAGCCAGAACCAAAAGTAGCGCCAGTATCAGCACCGGCCGAAGAAAACAAATAAACGTGATTGCTTGATCCATTAACCAAAAAGCCCCTCATTATTCGTGAGAGGCTTTTGTGGTTTATATGAGAAAGGAATCAATAAAATCTAGGAATCAATACTTCCTTAGCCATTTGATTTGGCTCTGCCAACGGTGCTAGTTGTCCCATTATCCAGGTTAATGGCTTGAGTATTGAGCCAGGAAGTCAGCATCCAAATAGTCTTCTCTTGCTTGGCAATATAATCTTCCAGCAGATGGTAAGTACCAATATCTTTGATGTCACTGGCATTGGAATGGATTTCCCGCTCTTTTTCCAGGAGCCCCTGTAAATCGGCCACGATATGCTGCACTATCTTCTGGTCGTCGCTGATATTCTTGGCCTCTTTTATTTGCTGGACTTTAGCCGTCTTCAGGTAATCGGTGAAGGTATGGAAAGGAGTAAACCCTAACGTAAGAATGCGTTCCGCAATTTCATCTACGGTTTGTTTGGCATCGTTGTAGAGTTCTTCAAACTTTTCGTGCAGTTCGAAAAAGCGGCGGCCTTTCACATTCCAGTGAAAACCAAGCATATTTTGGTAATGAATTTGGTATTCAGAAATCAATTCGTTCAAAGCAACAGCAATGGGTTCTACTTTTGCCGTTTCAAGGCCGATCGAGTTTAAGGTTTTTGCGCTCATGTCAGTCAATCTGGTTTAGTAATGACTTGGTTGTACGAAATGGAAGACCCGTAAGTTGGGTTTATCTGCTCAGTTTTTGCTGAGAGCCGCGATCTAACTTTACTACTTTAAGTACGCTGTTAATTTAATTCTATAAAAGAGATCTCTCCTCCGTCGAGATGACAGATCTCTTTTATAGAAGCATCTACCTGCGTTTAAAGCCTGAGATAGATGCTTCCTTCGTCAGCATGACAGAAGTTAGCTGGACGGTTATTAGTCGTGCCACCACTTGGAGTGGCACGAAGCTAGCGCCAAAGTGATGTCATTCCTGCCTACAGTGTTTGAAAAAAATGCCCCCTCAGCATGACAAGGCGGGAAATGTGATACTTTATTTTGTTCATGTTCCTAATAGATATTTGGACAGCCCAGATCGGTGATCAATGCATTGCAATAGAACAAATACGTGCCCTCTACCCTGCTAGCCCTAAAAATCGCCCATATTTTTGAAAAGAAAGTAGAAAACATTTTCTCTAAAATCAGAGGAATAAGCCTAAAGCGTATTTGAGGTGAAAAATCTGGTCTTTCATCGTCAAGGAATTCTTGAATACAAAAACCTTCCCTATATTTGGCTTTTCAAATATAGTGCCTAAAACCGGATAACTAATTGCTATTGAGTACTCTACAACGATCATCCAGGCAATACTTCAACTATTCGAACTGGCTTACCCTGGCGTGGTTGCTTCTTCTCCAGGGTTGCCAACCGACCAACCGCTCAGTTACTACGGCTACCCATTTGCTGCCCACACAAGTAGTAGCAGAAACGTATACGAATCCGGTGCTGAATGCTCCTTTTGCTGACCCGTCCATTATCCGGGTGGCTGATGGAAGCTTCTATGCATATGCCACTCAAGGCATTCGTGCAGCCGATTCATTTACCAATGTACAGATAGCCCACTCGACTGACTTGGTCAACTGGCAGTTACTGGCCAAAGATGCCATGCCAGAAAAACCCCACTGGACCCGAAAAAATCAAGAAATCTGGGCTCCTGATGTAATCCGCGACGGCCATACCTATTATCTGTACTTTGCTTCGAAACATGATAGCCAGAATGGGATGTGCCTGGGGGTAGCTACCTCGTCCAGTCCTGAGGGGCCTTTTGTAGATGCTGGTGCGCCGTTGATTTGCGGAAACACCTTCGAATGCATTGATGCCCAGGCATTTGACGACCCGGCGACCGGAAAAAAATTATTGTACTGGGGTTCAGCCCACTTGCCTCTTCAGGTACAGGAGCTGGCTGACGACCGTTTGCATTTCAAACCCGGCTCTCAGCCCGTGGCTCTGCTCGATACTGCACGCGGAACCTATGCCAATCTGATAGAAGCCCCCTACGTGGTGAAACGGGATAATTATTACTACTTGTTCTACTCTGGCGACAATTGCTGCGGCGACCAAGCCCATTATGCCGTGATGGTTGCCCGCGCCAAAAGTGCGATAGGCCCTTTTGAAACGCTGGCAAAAGCCAATGGCCATCAAGATCGAGATACTACGTTGCTGAAACAAAGCGGTGCTTGGCTAGCTCCCGGCCATAATGCCATCATCCGCGACGATAGTGGGCAGGATTGGATCGTTTACCATGCCGTTAATCCTGCCGATAGCAAATGGACAAATGCTGATGGTTCATTCAAAGAAGTACGGAAGCTACTGATTGACAAAATCACCTACCAGCATGGCTGGCCTACGATTGAAGGGGGAAGTCCTTCGCAACAGCCCCGCCCAAGGCCCATGATAAAGCGGAATAGATAAGGCAGGAATACAAACGATGCGGGCTGAAAGGGCTTAAATACAGGGTAAAGTAAGTTTGTATAAAATGAAAGAACCATACGTTAGGTTTGCTGAGACAACAAACCAACGTATGGTTCTTTAACGATGCGTGACCTTCAGAGAGGCTAAATAATCATGCCAGCGGCGACAGTTTCGTTGGTAAATTCGTCGATCAGGATGATACTGCCAGTCATCCGATTGCGGGAATAACTATCGTACAACAAGGGCTGCGTCGTGCGAATGAGAATACGGCCAATATCATTCAGCCCAATCGTTTTGTCATCTTCAATGCGGTGCAAAGTATTGATGTTCACTTTGTAACGCACATCTTTTACTACGCAACGCGCTTCTTTGGTGGTGTGTCGGATGGCATACTTTCCGTTTGGTACTAATTTCTTGTCATTCAACCAGCAAATCATCACTTCAATATCCTGACCTACTTGCGGCTGGTTGTTCGGCTTGACAATCATATCGCCCCGGCTAATATCAATGTTGTCGGCCAGCGTCATCACGACTGACATCGGAGGGAAGGCTTCGGCCACCGGTCCATCCATCGTTTCGATACTCTGGATGCGGGTAGAGAAACCAGAAGGCAAGGCAATTACCTCATCGCCAGGCTTAAATACGCCTCCTTCCACCTTTCCGGCATAGCCACGGAAGTCGTGGTATTGGTCGGACTGCGGACGAATAACCCACTGAACCGGAAACCGGCTATCAACGTGGTTAAAGTCACTACCCACGTGGACGTTTTCTAAGGTATATAGTAAGGTAGAGCCTTGATACCAAGGCATATTCTCAGATTTGTCCACCACGTTGTCGCCGTTGAGCGCACTGATCGGAATGTAATGGACATCGGGCACCGACAGCTTGGAACTGAACTTGCGGAAGTCTTCGCGAATTTTCTCGAACACCTCTTGTTTATAGTCCATCAAATCCATCTTATTTACGCAAACAACCAAGTGCTTGATTTGCAGTAAAGAAGCGATAAAGGCATGGCGGCAGGTTTGTTCTACTACTCCGTGACGTGCATCTACCAATATAATCGTCAGGTTGGCCGTAGAAGCCCCCGTAACCATGTTGCGGGTATATTGGATATGGCCAGGCGTATCGGCAATGATAAATTTACGCCTCGGCGTGGCAAAATAGCGGTAAGCTACATCGATGGTAATCCCTTGCTCGCGTTCAGCGCGGAGGCCATCGGTCAGTAGCGCCAGGTTTACGTAACCATCGCCCCGCTGTTCGCTGGTGCGTTCTATGGCTTCGAGTTGATCTTCAAAAATAGATTTGGAGTCGTACAGCAAACGGCCAATCAGGGTGCTTTTCCCGTCGTCTACGCTTCCGGCTGTCGTAAAGCGCAATAAATCCATCTCTGTATAGGCTTGTTCGGTCATTGGTATAATGTATTGGATAGAGGGTTTTTAAGTTATCTTAAAAGTACCCTTGTTTTTTACGGTCTTCCATGGCTGCTTCCGAGCGTTTATCATCGGCTCGGGTGCCTCTTTCAGTTACTCGCGCCGAAGCGACTTCGTCAATGATTTCCTGTAGTGTTGCGGCATCGGATAATACAGCGCCGGTGCAGGTCATATCTCCTACGGTACGGAAACGCACCTGCATTTCCTCGTATTTTTCTCCGTTCAGCAGCGTGATGTGGTCACATTTGCCCAGCAGCGTCCCGTTCCGATTGACGACCGTGCGACGGTGAGTGAAGTAAATGCTAGGTATTTCGAGTTTTTCCTGGGCAATGTATTGCCAAACGTCCATTTCAGTCCAGTTGCTCAGCGGAAATACACGAAAGTGTTCGCCAGGTTGTTTGCGACCATTGAACAGGTTCCAGAGTTCGGGGCGCTGGTTCTTAGGATCCCACTGGCCAAACTCATCCCGGTGAGAAAAGAAACGTTCTTTGGCACGGGCTTTCTCTTCGTCGCGGCGGGCACCTCCAAAGGCTGCATCAAACTTAAATTCCTCAATCGCATCGAGTAAAGTGATGGTTTGCAAGCCATTGCGGCTAGGATTCAAGCCTTTTTCTTCTACTGCGCGCCCTTGGTTAATAGAATCCTGAACATTGCGTACGATAAATCGCGCGCCCGTTTGTTCTACCAGATAATCACGGAAAGCAATAGTCTCTTCAAAATTATGACCCGTGTCAATGTGCATTAATGGAAAGGGAAATTTGGCTGGCCAAAAAGCCTTTTGTGCCAAACGAACCATCACAATGGAATCTTTTCCTCCCGAAAACAGCAATACGGGTTTTTCAAATTGTGCAGCGACCTCACGCATAATAAAAATCGCTTCTGATTCCAGTTGCTTGAGGTGGGTAAGATTGTATGAATTCATGGAGTAAATTGATCGATAAGCCTTTCCCAATGTCAACGTAAAAAAATTCAAACGCAGATTCTATGGATCTAAATCAGGAAAGCCTTTGTGAATAAAAGCCTGCAAAGAAAAGAAATATTTTTTATATTGAAGCGATTTAACCACTTAACTTTCTCTACCTAACCTGTAGACAATAGAGGATTTCACTTGAAATAGCCCTTGGATTGCTTCTCTCTCGTACATCAATCACCTATTTTAAGTCCTCACATTTAATATTTTATGCGAATTTTTAGCATCTTTTTTTTTCTGTTTCCCTGCTCCATTGCCTTTGCTCAATTATCTGAAAATTTTTCAGATGGTGATTTTTCCAACAATCCAGCGTGGTCAGGCGATGCGACTAGCTTTACCATCAATGCTGGGCAATTACAAAGCAATGGGCCTAATGCCACGGCAACCATTTCTCTTTCCACGCCCAATACCCGTTTCAGCAATACTGAATGGGATTTTTACGTAAATCTGGCTTTCAGTCCCTCTGATGCCAACCACGCCCGCATCTATTTGATGAGCGATCAGGCTGACCTGCACGCGCCTACCTTAAACGGGTATTTTATTCGGTTTGGGGAAAATGGCAGTGCCGATGGCATTGATTTATGGAAACAACAAGGCACAACGCTTACTAAAATCGTTGATGGCTTGCCTGGAACAGTAGCCATTAATCCAGCAGTGCGCGTCCGTGTTATTCGGGATTTGGAAGGGAATTGGCAAGTGTGGGCTGATGCTATAGGTGGAACAGATTTCAGTCTGCAAGGGAGTACAAAGGATAATGCCGTTCAAGAGACCAGTTTTTTTGGTGTTTCCTGCATCCATACCACGACTAACCGACAGAAGTTTTTTTTCGATGATTTTCAAATCACTGAAGCACCGATTGCTTTGGTTGGTGTAACCGCCATTCAATCTACCCAGATAAAGATTCAGTTTTCTAAGTCAGTAGAGCTGAGTTCTGCTCAGGATGTTAGCAATTATGAGTTGGACAATGGGCTGACAGTGGTACAAGCTACTCAGGAAAGCGCCCCTGCACAGGTAAGGCTTACCTTGGGCTCGCCAATGGCCGAAAATATCGTCTATACGCTGAAAGTAAACAATGTACAGGGAGCCGATGCAAGCGTCATTATTCCCAATAGTGTTTCGACCTTTACTTATACCGCTCCGGTCAATTCCAATGACCTGATTATTACGGAGATTTTTGCCGACGAAACGCCCGCCGTTGGCTTGCCAGTGATCGAGTTTGTTGAAATATACAACCGGACTAACCACAACATTTCCCTGCACGGACTCCGGTTTTCAGACGATGGTAGCTCGACTGCTTTCCCTGATTCCGTGATTAGACCCAAGGAATACGTGATTCTGTGTAGCCATGCCTCGGTAAATGCATTCGCTTCTTTCGGAAAGGTCATAGGCTTAGCCAGTTTCTCGCTCAATAACTCCGGCGAAACGCTCGGCTTACAGAATGCCCCAGGCCAACTGATTTTTTCGGTCACCTATTCCGATACCTGGTACAAAAGTTCGGTAAAGCAGGAGGGAGGCTGGTCTTTGGAGATGATTGACACCAATAATCCTTGCGGTGAGGCAGGCAATTGGGTGGCCTCAGAAAATGCCAAGGGAGGGACACCTGGCAAGGCCAATTCCGTGGCCGCTGCTAAGCCAGACCTGACGCCTCCGCAACTGTTGCGGGTAGAAGTTGTCAGCCCTTTGCAATTGAAGGTGGTTTTTGATGAAAAACTAGACAGCCTTTCTACTACTCATTTGTCTTCATATCAACTGGATAAAGGCGCTACTATTATTTCGACTGCGGTAATAAGCCCACAGTTTCGACAAGTACTCCTGTCATTAAATCCTGGCTTGTCGGAGAAAACGACCTACACGCTTAGCCTTAACGGTTTGACAGATTGTAATGGCAACCTGATTGCTGCAAATACCCAGTCCGTTTTCGTACTGCCCCAGGTCGGAGATTCTGCCGATGTCGTGCTGAATGAAGTGCTGTTCAATCCGCACACGGGCGGAGTCGACTTTGTGGAGATTTACAACCGATCGGCCAAATACGTGACATTGAAGGATTGGCAATTAGCAAATGTAGCCGATGGAATTGTTGCGAATGCAAAAGCCATCACTACTGATGACCAGGTAATTGCGCCAGGCCAATATTATGCACTTGCGACCAATAGTGCTTTATTAAAAAGCCATTATCCGAAATCAAAGGAAGAGAACTTTCTGGTGATGGCTAGCCTGCCAAGCTATTCGGATGCTTCAGGAACAGTCGTTCTGTTGAATCCGGTCAATAAACTTTTAGACCGGTTTGACTATAATGAGGACTGGCATTTTCCGCTCATTCGCGATAAAAGTGGCGTTTCTCTGGAGCGAATCAGCTTTGACTCGAAAGCCAATGACCCGGCAGGTTGGCATTCGGCAGCCACTACCGAGGATTATGCTACGCCTGGCTACCGCAATTCCCAGTTTCAGTTACCTACGGCTAACGCCGGCGGCGTCGCAATTGACCCTCGCGTATTTACGCCCGATGAAGATGGCCTTCAGGACTTTACAACGCTTTCTTATGCCTTCGCCAAAGGTGGAAATGTCGCCAATATCCGGGTTTTTGACGTTCGGGGGCGGGAAGTGAAGTTGCTGGCCCAAAACCAGACTTTAGGCACGGAAGGCTATTTTCGCTGGGATGGTACCGATAACCGGGGCGAGAAAGTGAGGACGGGATATTATGTGGTGTACGTAGAATTATTCGATTTACATGGCCAGACGCAGGTATTCAAGGAGAAGGTCGTGGTAGGAGCAAAGTTTTAGCGTAGCTTCCTTTCAATTGCCATACACGCTTATTTCTTCTTTTTATCAATGTATTCCTCCATTCGACTCAAAAGCCTCCACCATTCTGACTTGTCTTCCCGGTATGTCCTTATGGCTCCTGCTCTCACTAAAATTTTTCTTAACTCTTCCTCCTCAAAGCCTCCCAAATGTTTTTTTAGTGTTTCGAATGATCGATCAGTATAAGACTTATGGCTTAAAAAGTGTTTAGCCGTATTTTCTGCCATAAATTCAGTCTTATATTCTTCTTGTTTAATCTTCAACTCTTGTTCAAGCCTTTGTTTCTGTAAAAAATAAGAAATAAGTCCTCCGACCATTGTTCCAAGCAGCGTAAATAATGCAGTTTCCATTTTGCCAACTATTGTTAAACTGTCATTCCTTGAATAAATACATCCCCTAAGTCAAATTAAGATGCCTTATGTGTGATTTAGGGGATGTATTCATTCAAGTCAAAACTGATTACTATTATCTATCTAAAATACTCATCCAAATAGATGATTTTAATTTATGTTTGTTTTTATCTGTAAGAAAAGGTCTTTCAGTTTATCATTTTCTAATTCTTTATTCGCGTTCTCTTTCACTATTTGTTTTATATAGTTAATTCGTTCTTCAGTTATCGGATGAGAACTTAAAAATTCAGGTAATAGATGATCATCTTGAGTTTGAAGTCGCTCAAAAAGCTTAGACATTCCTTTTGGATTGACCTTATTTGAAACCATAATCTCTATTCCTTCCATATCCGCTTGTCGCTCAAATTGTCTTGAGTACGTCAATGATTGTAAAGTGTGAACATTATCTCCTATGATAGCCATTATACCGTTCACATCACTTAATACTGCGGAGAGAAATAAATAACCAGATAGATTTCTGCACATCATTTTCATGGAATGCCTTTGATTTACATGAGTAACCTCGTGGCCTATTAGACCAACAAGTTCATTCTTGTCCTCCATTAAATCAATTAGACCCGTAAAAATGACGATATTTCCATCAGGCAGAGCAAATGCATTTACAGTACTTGATTTTATAACGGTAAATTTAAGCTCTTTTGAATTATTCAATTTCAATTGTTTAGCAAATAAATTTAACGCTTTAGTTTTACTAGAATCTACCGCGTTATACTCTATATATTCGTTAAAAAAAGTATTTCCTAAATTATTATCATAGCTTTCTGGAATTAAAACAACTGCGTTTTCGGCTACCAAGGGAATGACAAATAAGTAGATCAAACTTATAAACCCAAGAATAAGTAATGCAATGGTTGCATGTGCCTTTATTCCTAGGTCTATAAGCCGCTCATACCAATTGTAATGTCCCTTTTCTTTGCGAAGTTTTTTTAAGGCAGTAATAAAATCACCATCTTCTATTTTAATAAATTCAATGGGAGCATGCCCAAACTGAATTTCTAGATAATTCCCAATATGATTAAATGAAATATCACCTATACCCCATTGATCAGTATTACCTGACGAAGAATTAAATGAAAGCAAATAATTATCTTCATCAAGGATTAACGCTACTTTTTGGGGTATAGATGAAATTCCGTCATAATACGTTCCGGTGGTAACCATCAATTTATAAAGCCAAGGTCAAGAACATCACTTACATCTTCTCCAGTGGCATCTGTAAAGTTTGCCTCTGTTTGATTAATGGTATCCAGGTCAATATCTCCTGTCAACTCTATTTTACTTACTATAAAATCCATTGTTCTGGTTACCACCCACGCGTAACCGATTCCCAGCGTAAATATGATGATTAGCATATTCACCACTAGTAATCCGAAAAAATCACCACCCGTAGCTGTAGAGGTCATTCTTATTTCTTTATCGTCCTGATGCACGCTTAGGTTATCAATATAATAGGCAAAAATATCTTTTTGCCACCAAAACATATATATACCTAAAGTGAATAAAGTGAGGAAATAACCTTTAACGTTAAGCCAAAAATAACTTCCTCCATCGCCATCAGATTTAAATTGTAGGCTTCCAAGTCTGATATTGCCTATTAAATAATTTCTTAAATTAATAGACAGCCAGGAGCTATATAGACCAAAAGAAATGATGGTAAAAAACGTCCATTTAAAAAATGAAATCGACAGTTCTTTCTGATCTCCTCTATATCCAAATCTTATTCCACGCCATGACGTTCTGGACATTCTATAGCGATATGAACCATGGATGGCAAAAGGTATGATTGCTAGTATACAAGCATAGAAAACAAGTATACCTATTATAGGCATTTGCAAATACATAAACAGAAGTAAAAGTCCGTAAATGGCAGCGAAAATAATTACTGCTTTAATAAATCCTTTAAACATTTCCTTTCCGGTGCCATGAAAAGAAAATCGTTCTTCATTTAAGGCTGTTGAGCCATATAAATAATGTAGTTGCTTTGCCTTGGCCCATGGGTAATACAGACCCAGGGTCACTACTATGAGCAGCCAATTCACGATGATTACGCCAAAATAACTACTTCCACTTCCGTGAAAACTTAATTTATAATTTTTACTGCTTTCGTTAGTAAAGTCTTCCATAAATTTTGTTTGTTTTAATTGATAACTTCATTACTATTATATTTTCTCCTCAAGTGCGCCTGTTTTCATTTAGGTAAAGAGTTCATTCAAACCGAAACAAATAAAAAGCAAGCATATAGGCTTTTTGTGCTTGAGCGACTCCAAAATCTCATTAGAATGGACTACTATTTTTTTGCATAAATGTATGCATGTATTTCACACATTCAAACTATTCAAGCGGCTTTTAATCTGTTAAATAGGCTTGATACTTACATTGGGGAATATGCTGGTGGGTGTGGCATTGCTTCATCTATTTCTTACTGCCCTTGCTGCATAGCAAAGTCCTTACTTGACCATATCTATTTGGCCGTTTCTGAAAATTAAGCGATAGCCAAACCTCCTGAATTGAGTTAGCGTAGAAAATAAATGATAATAAATCTGTTATAAATATAATTTTCTTATTAACTTTATCAGTAATCTTTTCGCCTCCTGGTCCGGGTAAGTACTTTAATGATGAACCTGGGAATTCTTCTGCATCTACGTTGCTCAAAATATTCCTCTAATCATTAAACCCTCCTCCTTATGACTAATGTGTACACCTTTCAGCAAGATTTAAATCGGTTACCTCAAGAAACCCAACGCATCGTTTGTCAATTGGCACAAGCGTATACTGATTGTACCATTGACGCTGACCAATATGCGGGTTTGCAATATGCGTTACAACTAATTACGCATTTGAAAGAGCTAGACCATTATAGTTCAGCAGAACTTATCACCTATCTATTAGAGTTAGACTTGATTCAGCCTGAATTAGACTTATATCATCGGATTTATCACGACTAATCCCTGCTTGACAATTGAACTGATCAAGTTTTGTATTGGCTGCTATACAACCAAACCCCGGTCATTGGATCGGGGTTTTTTGTTTGACAATTAGCAGTGGGTAAAATCATTCAACACTTGTCGATATTTGTCTAGGTATTGCTCCATTTCGCGCAGTTTGTACTGCATAATATAGCGTGGATGGTCGAGTACTACAATGGACTTAAAAAAGCCGTATTCATCGTTCAGCCGCTTTAGGTAAACGCCGTTCTTTTTACCCAGACAAACAGCCTGGGCAATATTGGCTCCGAAGCCAATTTGGGCTTGTATATTGGCTACAATATCCGCTTTTAGGGCTTGGTATAGAGAAGGTTCGTCGTAAAAGTTGTAGTTTTTTCCGTGCTTCACCAGCGCCAGTGGATACAATGCGCTGAGGTAAAACTGACTGTAAAATGTTTTGGCTCCTCCAAACTGCTGAATAAATTCATACACAAAGCGACTGGACAGCTCGGTCTTCGTACCAAAATCATTCTGAATATGGCAATAGTTTCGCAGCGCTACCGGATCGGTAAAAGATAGGCCAGTCGTACCACCACCCAGCCTGCCCGGATTGATTCCCAATAAAAAAATGCGCGGTTGGGAATCATTGAAAAAGCGGGTATAAAACTGCCTTACAGTTTCCCGCACCGCTTCAGTCTGGTACGGATTAATGATCTCTACCGAAGCTGGAAGAATGGTGGGTGTCTGTAAATTAAGGTAATAGGCAATGGCTTTTGCAGCAAAAGTATTGGGCAAAGGTGTATTGAGTTCGTTCAAGAGAAAAGCGTTGTAAGTATAAAACTAAGCTAATGCGTATCTTCTTCATCGCGAAAATAAGCCAAGCTACCAGCTTCCATTGTAAAGAGACTTAAAAAATCAGGCATCAGGTGAGTAATGCAAGGCCGAGCGAATCATTACAAATTCCTTGAGATTGGTCAGATCGATTATGCCTCGAAGTTTATTGTTTTCCATTACTGGATAAGAAGTATTAGGCTTGCGTTGTACATTGGCGTACACCTCGGTCAGGCTATCGTTTACTTCCAGGGTATCAAAGTTCGTTTCCATTACTTCAGTTACGAGCCTGTCGGGTTGATTTCCCCTAAGCGAATCAATAATACGCACTTTGGTCATTACTCCAATAGCCCGTTCATTGTCTACCACCAGCAAATCTTGATCAGAACCAGCCAATAGCTTTTCGGCGGCATCTTTTACCGTATCCGTGGGCGATAAGGTAATGAAATTAGTCATCATTGCATTTCTTACTGTATAATCCTTCAAGAATGCCAGATGCTGGACAAGAAGCTTTTCTGTTTGAGCGCCAAAGTAAACGAAAACCCCGATCAATACCAGAAACAGATTATTGAACAGGCCAAAAAGAACAAATCCCATAGCGATCAACTGCCCTAAACTCGCTGCAATGTTGGTAGCATCGATTCTTCCCAACCGAAAAGCCAGCAAGGCACGAAGGACTCGCCCTCCGTCCATAGGGAAAGCAGGGATTATATTGAAAAGAATGAGCGCAATATTGACCCGAAACAACGCATATAAGAAACCCTCTACCGTGCTGACATTCAGCGTGGCGGTAGTAGATAAAAAGCCGTTGTAAAAAACGAAAGGATACAGTATACCCGCTATAATCACATTAACGGCTGGACCCGCCAAAGCTACCCATAGTTCCTGTTTAGGGTCTTCGGGAATGCGTTCCAGGCTGGCGACTCCTCCAATGGGCAAGAGGGTAATTTTGGTGGTATCGATGCCAAATCGTTTGGCCGTAAGCGAATGGCCAAGTTCGTGCAAGACCACACAGCCAAAAAGAGCGATGACAAAACCGATGGTAGCGAATACTGTAGTGGCATTGCTGCCTCGGTTAATTTCAGAAAACACAATCCAACCAAGCAGCAGAAGGAATGACCAATGAATCAGAATCTTTATTCCTGCAACCCGGCCAATGAGTAATGAGCGTGCCATCAGTGAAAAATCCTAGAGATAAGTGTACTCCTAAAACGAATTCGATCCCAGCATAGTTTTAAAAAATCAGGCAAAAGGGAAGAATTATAATAACCCTGTTCGTCAGTGTCATATTTTTATATGATTTCTATCCAGCTCCATAAAAAAAGCAATAATGAATACTTTTATTGCAGACAGCAATCCCCTTAAAAGGCTATTCAGCAAATAGATAAGTCATTAGTATATCGGGTATCGATCCCATTTTATTTTAGCAATCTAAAAACTTACATCCCTAAGGTCTGCTGATACAAAGCAAAATTAATTGCACTTATTCCATCTTTTTTTGTACTCATCATATTGCAGCATTTGGCACCTACTTTATCCTTATGTCTGCTAATAGTTATTCATGCATTGCCTGTATGCAGGCCTACTAAGCAAGCGATTAAAAAAAACTTTTACTCCACTTCTTATGAACAAATTAATTAATCGCTATGTGCATTTATTTGCATGGGTAGGTCTTTTGCTCCTCTTTTCATTTGCTTCCAACGCACAATCCATCACGGTCACCGCACCTAACGGGGGAGAAGACCTGAATGTTTTTTCCAAGAAAGTCATTACCTGGACTACTACCGGGTTAGCCAATGGAACGGTTTTACAGGTTCATTACTCGGTGGACAACGGTACCAATTGGACGATTATCGGAGAAAGTCCAGTGCAGATTCTGGGTGGTAGCCTAACTTGGTACGTGCCCGATGAAATCTCCGCTACTTGCAAAATCAGGGTTAAGTCCAAGTTAGGAGCTGAAACGGACGAAAGCAACACAGCTTTTTCGATCAGCTACGCACCCAAACAGATAGTGGTACACTACCCAAACGGGGGTGAAACAATGGCCAATGGTACACAAACGATTAGCTGGGGTGCAGGAAACGGCATAACTGACGTAAATATTTATATTCCCGGTTCAAAAGGAGCCATTACGTCCTTAGGCACCAACGTGCCCAATACCGGTTCCTTTACCTTCAACTTCGCCAATGCCTCTCAGCTCACCAATAACGTAGTTGTGATTGAAGAAGCAGGAAATACAGCCAATAAAGATCAGAGCAACTTTGAAGTGAATACGGCTTACGGAGGTGGTTTAATGAGCTTCGAGCTTGGCTGTTGCAAATTTTTTCAGGTAGGCGCAGAACGCCCCTTTCCTTTTACCAAACGGTTTATCTACAAAGCCAACTTTTACTATAGCAATAACGGTGGCTCCACTTGGATGCCGATTATTTTGAACCACCCCACCGATGTGATTTATTCCTGGAAAATCCCCAATGATATTTCCAGTACTGTAAGTGTAAAGGTAGAAAACGCCGTAAATGCTGCCCAAGTACAGATCAATGGCAACTCCGCTATTACGACTACGCCGGCTTCTATCACCCTCACTTCGCCCAAGGGCGGCGAAAGCTGGACTGCTGGCTCGCAGCAGGCCATTACGTGGACTAGCAACAGCATCTTTTCGGGTCTGGGCTTCCTGGAATACTCAGCGAACAACGGCACTTCCTGGACAATGATTTCGGGTGCGGGTCAGCAAAGCCCTTACACCTGGACAGTACCCGCTACACCAGCAACCACCTACAAAGTCCGAATTCGCGATCCCTATGATTTTAACTATACCAATGCTTCCGTTGAAAGCCCATCCTTTACGGTAGCAGCGGCCAATCCAACCATTACGCTTACCTCGCCCAACGGCAGCGAAAGCTACCAAACCGGTGCTATGGCTAACATTACCTGGGCCAGCACCGACGTGTCGCAAGTGAATGTAGAACTTTCATCAGATAACGGAACCACTTGGAGTCTACTGGCTTCTAACATCAATGCCTTGCTAGGCACCTACGCAGCTACGATTCCCGCCACGGTTTCTGCCAACTGCCTCATCAAAATTACTGACAGCAGCAATTCCAGCGTGAGCGATATGAGTAATGCGTCCTTTGCCATCAAATCGCTGGCGCTGACAAGTCCTAACGGGGGCGAATCATGGGCGGCAGGGTCTACCCAAAATATTACCTGGACCAGCAATGGCATTAGCTCTGTTTTCCTGCATTATACCACCGACAATGGCACTACCTGGACTGCCATCGGCTCGACTTTGCCCGCTACGCCAGCCACGTATGCCTGGACTGTTCCAGCTACGGCATCTACAAACTATAAGATCCGGGTGTCCGATCGCTCTAATGGCAATATTCTAGACATCAGTGATGCGTCGTTTACCGTCACCAGTAATGCAGCGGCCATCACACTTACTTCGCCCAATGGCGGACAAAGCTGGGCGGGAGGAACTGCACAAACCATCACCTGGACGACGACGGGTTTGCCGACGACGGCTTACCTTCAAATCGAATATACTACCAATAATGAAAACTGGTTTCCCCTTGCCACCGTGCAGAATACGGTTACTTCCCGTAGCTGGACTGTGCCTGCCAACGTTGCCTCGGCAACCAGCTACATTCGGATAAAAACCTATCCTGAAAATGGGATTCCGGCGGTCGGCGATATAAGCGATGCTCCTTTTACTATCACGTCTGCTACGCCTTATAACCTGGCCTTGACTTCGCTCAATGGCGGTGAAACATTGAATAACCAAGCCAGTGCTACGATTACTTTCACGACCAATCTGCCAGCTACGAATAGCATTACTTTTTACTACTCGCTGGATGGAGGAAATAGCTGGATTTACATCGGTTTGAACAAGGTAAGTATTCTCAATGGCAGCTATACTTGGACAGTTCCCAATAATATTTCTTCTACCCAAGCCAAAATTAAAGCGGAGTCTACCACTCCCTTCGTTGATATTAGCAATGCTCCCTTCACCATCAGCACTTCTACGCCTGGCTCGTTTACGTTGGTTTCGCCCAATGGCGGAGAAAGCTGGCCGGCAGGAAGTACGCAATCCATTACCTGGACTTCCAAGAATATTTCAGATCCCATTGTAGAGCTATTTTACTCTATCGATGGCGGCACTTCTTGGTCCATGGTCAGCGATGGCATTCCTAATAATGGGACGTATACATGGACGGTGCCCGACATGGCTTCTAGTACCATTAAATTTAGGGTGCAATCCCAGTATCCGGGTATTTTCAAAGATGAGAGTGACGCTAATTTTTCGGTCGTACCGGGTACGCCTGTAATCACGCTCACCGCTCTAAATGGCGGGGAAAATCTGGTGGTGGGAACGACCACTAACATTTACTGGACGAGCTTCAATATCAACAGCGTAAAAGTCGAATACAGCAATAATGGTGGTACGACCTGGAATTTAATTTCAGCCGGCATACCCAAAGGCACCTCTTACTACGCCTGGACTATACCCAACGAGAATGCTACTACAATAAAGGTTCGGGTGAGCGATTCCTCCAATGCCAGCGTAAATGATGTGAGTAACGCTAACTTCTCCATCAAACCGCCTTTCATTTCGATCACGGCTCCAGCTGGTAACGAAATTTACACGCGCAGTACAAATCGAACCATTGCCTGGACGTCTAACCTGAGCGGCAATTTCACGCTCGATTACTCTACCGATGGAGGTGCCAATTGGACAGCTCTTACGACCAACGGCTACCTGCCTTCGTATAGCTGGTCCATTCCTAGCAATGCCACCCTTTCGGACAATTATAAAATCAGGATCAGCAAAAATGGTACGGCAACCATCAGTAATATTTTCTCTGTCAAAGACACCAAGTACATGGTGTTGAATACACCCAATGGCGGCGAAACCTGGACTGGAGCAACACCACAAACCATCGTTTGGACGCAAGCCGGGCTTACCAATGTGAAGCTAGAGTATTCGGTCGATGGAGGCACCAACTGGACTACCATTACGACCAGCGCCATCGGTTCGCAAGGTTACTACAGTTGGAGCGTTCCAGCCATCAATTCTTCCAATGTTTTGGTAAGAGCAAGCGATGCTACGAATGCAGCGATAGTGGATGGGAGCAATGCCGCCTTTACCGTGGTTACTGCCAAAGCCATTGCCGTTACTTTCCCCAATACCAATGAAACGTTCCTGAGCGGGTCGTCGCGGGAGATAACCTGGACTAGTACGGCCGTTTCAAACGTAAAAATTGAATACTCTACCGATGGCGGTACTACCTTTCCCCATCTAATTGCGGCCACCGTACCCGCTACGCCTAATTCTTATGCCTGGCCTGTGCCTAACATCACTTCCAGTCTGGTTCGGGTGCGCGTGAGCGATGCGTCAGATGCATCGGTAAAGGACATCAGTGACGTCAATTTCACCATTCAGCCACCAGCTCCGGCAGTGGCGTTGCTTACACCCAACGGTGGCGAAACCTATACAGAAGGCTTGGTAGCCAATATCAGTTGGACGAGTACTTCCATTGGCCAGCTTGTATTAAAATATTCCAGCAATAATGGCACTAGCTGGACTACCATTGCCACGGTGAATGCGGCACCTACCAGCTACAACTGGACGATCCCAACCGGCAACCCTACCTCTACTTATCTGATCGAGGCGTCGGATGCGACCAATGCTGCCCTAAAAGACCAAAGCAATGCGGTATTCACAGTGAAATCGGCCACGAGTATTATCATCGGAAATGCGAATGTCGGCCAGAAGCAGACTTCGCCATTGGTACGGGAAAATGCGTATGGCATTAGTGAAATGATTCTGACGCAAGCCGAAATCAATCAGGCAGGGTTCATTACTAAGATCGGTTTCTACAAAGCAGATGGAGCCAATCTGGTGGCTACGCAGAATGTGAGGATATACCTGAAAGACACCACCACTACTACCATGGGCAATGGTGCCTATTCGCTGACCGGCTATACCAAAGTGTACGAAGGTAGTTTCCCGAATACCACGGCTAGCGGTTGGATGGAAGTGGCGCTTCAAAATAGCTTTGAATTTAAAAACACCAAGAACGTGGCCGTGTTGATTACGGTCAGCAATAACCCCACACTCAGTTCCCCCAATATCCCTACCTTCACTTATAGCACGACCAGCACCAATCGCTATCGGTCGGCGGGTTCGGTTACCGACAATGCACTTACGGTTTATTCCTACGCTCATACCCAGCGGCCCGATGTAAAGCTGTCGGTGTCGCCTCTGGTGGCCAATGATGCCGGCGTGGTAGTGTTGACTGCCCCCACTATTCCGTTCAACCAGGGCTCCAATGCGGTTGTGGTAAAGATCAAGAATTACGGAACAGCCACGCTGACCTCGGCTAAAATTGATTGGAAAATAAACGGCGTAGCTCAAACGGCTTATAACTGGACCGGCAGTTTGGCTCCCGGTGCTTTATCGGCGGCTGTTGCATTGGGTAATGGCACTTTTGCCCCCGCGAACATCGTGGAATTCAGCACTTCCTTGCCCAATGGCGTGAGCGACCTGAATTCATTCAATGATCAATTGATCCTGAATAACTTGTATCCACGCTTGAGCGGAGCCTTGACTATCGGCGGAGCTAGTCCGAATTTCCCTACTTTCACTGCGGCTATCGAGGCCCTGAAGACTTACGAAGTGGGCGGCGCGGTAACGTTCAATGTTCGTACGGGGACTTATACGGAACAGTTGATTATCCCACAATTGACCGGTACTTCGGTGAGTAATACAGTGACATTCCAATCGGAAACGGACGACAGCACTGCCGTAAACCTAAGCGCGGTGAATGTGACGAATACGCCCATTCTCCGGTTTGATGGAGCCGATTATGTGACCTTCCGGAAAATGACGATCCAATCGAATGGAGGCTCCAATAATTCGAAGGTAATTGAACTGGTGAACGGAGCCAATGGCAACAAGCTGCTAAACAATCGGCTGATAGGCTTACAGGGTTCTTATTCCTTTCTCACCGAAATTATCATCCATTCTGACAATACCAACACCATCGCCGACTCGGCCAATGTCATTCGCCAGAACTTTATTAGTGGTGGTAGCTATGGTGTGTATTTCAATGGCCCCGCTGCACCCAAATACGAAAGAGATAATGTAGTAGAAGGCAACCTCTTCAGAAATCAGTACATCGCGGCTGTATATGCCAATAACCAGCGTTCATTCCTGGTGAAAGGAAACGATATTACCACTACTTCCAATGCCGGTAGCTATAGAGCCATTCACACCCTAGGATTTCAGCAAGGCTTGTACATCGCACAAAACCGAATGTACAATGTGTACGAAGGTATCATCATGAACGGAACGGCAGCACTTGGTTTTGAGCAAATGGTTGCCAATAACTTCGTTCATCTGAAATTCAGTCCGGGTGCAGGCATCAACACCAGCGGCGCTTCTTATATCAAACTGTACTACAACACTTTGGTTGCCGGAAGCAATGGCATATTATCCTTGACCAGTACGACCAACATTGATATTAAAAACAATATTTTTCATAATAACAACGCCAGCCAGATCGTCTATTTAAGTGGTGTAACCAACTGGACATCCAATAACAACGCCTATTATACCAGCGGAACGAGGTTGGGCTTTTACAATGGCGAACAAGCAACACTAGCGGCCTGGAAAACCGCTACCGGACAGGATGCCAACTCCATTTTTATTCAACCCATTTACAAATCGGCCTCCGACTTCCACCTGAGTCTTTCATTTGTGAACGTGAATGGAAAGGGCACCGCCATCGCTGGCCTTACCACCGACATTGACGGCGAAACCCGCGCAAATCCTTCGGACATTGGGGCTGACGAATACATTCCTTATGTCAATAACAGCGGTATAGTGCAAATTACTGGTCCGGTACAGCCTTTCAATGGTACGCAGGCAGTAGTCGTAACCCTGAAAAACTTCGGCTCGGCTAATCTGACCCAGGCCAAGGTAAACTGGAGTGTAAACGGCGCAGTACAGCCAGTATATAACTGGACTGGCACGGCCTTGCCAGGAGATTCGTTGAAAGCCATTAATATCGGAACGTACAACTTTGGTGGCGTAGGCAGCTTTGTAGTAAAAGCCTGGACAAGCCTGCCGAACAATGCAACCGATGCCGATCTATTGAACGACACTACGACGGTAACGACTTACACCGCCTTGGCTGGTACGTATACCATCGGCGGTACAGCTCCGAACTATAGCACCATTACTGAGGCAGTCAATTCCCTAAAAGACAATGGGATTTCTGGGCCAGTGGTGTTCAACATTCGCAATGGCATCTACAACGAGCGCATACAACTGACTCCTTTCCTGGGCAGTTCTACCACCAATACCGTTACCTTCCAAGCCGAAAGCAACGATAGCACTGCCGTTATCCTGCATTACGCTGGCACCCATACGGGTGATCTGGACAACCTGGTTCTGGGCATTTTGGGTGCAGACAATCTGGTGTTCAAGCGAATGACCATCAAGCGGACGGATGCGAGTACATTCTATACCAGAGCTATTTATTTGAGGGATGGTGCTGAAAACATCGAGTTCAACGGCTGTATCCTAGAAGTAAATAGTACCCAGATCCAATACGAAGAAAGCGCTGTGGTGCAATCCATTGGTACGAGCGTACTCGACAAGAACCTCCGTTTTGTCAACAACCGCATCAAAGGGGGTCGTCGCGGTATTTACCTGGAAGGCGGCACAACGCCGTATGCTTCCTCGGCACAGGAACAAGGTTTATTGATTAAGAACAACATTTTTGAAGCCCAGTCAACCGGTGGCACGAATACCGCAGTCATTGGGGCTTCCATCGAATTACGCGGCTTTGATGCACCCGTAATTGAAGGCAATAACCTGGGCAAACGCGGCATTTTCCTGAAAGGAATACGGAATAAGTTTCGGGTAACCAACAACTGGGGAACCGATATGGGAGGCTATTATAGCTACTGGAATGGCTTCTACTACACCACTAAAAATGCGGCAGGGGTGAGTATGGAAGATTGTAATAGTACAGTGGGCAACAATGCCCTGGTTGCTAACAATGCCTTCCCTATGCTGGAATCGGGTGCTAATGGCTTCTACCTGGATAATTCGTCCAACATTGACCTGTATTATAACAGTGTGAACACGGCGAAGACGGGCAGCTACACGGGCGTATATATGTCTACTACGGTTTCCAATATTACCCTGAAAAATAATATCCTCACCAATAACGGTACGGGCGGAAACGTAGTTACAGCCTACTCAACCACCAACATTACCTTTGCCAATAATAACTACCACTCGGCCAGTGGTCGCTTCCTGAAAGATGGGGCGAATACGATTGAGGCATCCTCGATCAATATGAAGCCTTTGTTCGTCTCGTTCAATGACTTGCACATTGCCAATAACCTGCCGATGACCGACAAAGGAACGCCGATTGCTGGTACCACAACCGACTTAAGCGGTGCGATACGACATGCGACCACGCCTGACCTTGGAGCGTATGAATACAATCTGATTGGCAACGATGCCGGGGTGACTTCTTTCAATGGCCCACTGGGTATTTTCTCTACCGGCCCACAAAACGTACTGGTGAAGATTACCAACTTTGGTGCTACCGCGTTGACTTCCGCGCAGATCAACTGGTCGGTGAACAACTCCATGCAAACGCCTTTTGCCTGGACGGGTTCTGTTGCTTGGCAGGATACTTCGGCAGTCATTAATGCTGGCACGTATAATTTTGAACCGGGCGTGAGTTATACGCTAAAATTCTGGGCGAAGCTACCCAATGGCGCGGGTGATCCGGTGAACGGCAACGACTCCATCCAGGTAGCCAACAAATGGGCGGCTCTGAGCGGAACGTATACACTGGGCGGAACGAACCCAACCTTTACGTCTTTTAACCACGCGCTCAAGACGATGAAGAACGGAACTATCACAGGGCCGGTAACTTTCAGTGTTCGCAACGGCACTTATAACGAACAAGTAAAAATTTCGCCCATCCCCGGAGGTTCAGCCATCAATCAAGTGACGTTCCAATCGGAAAGTGGAGATAGTTCACTGGTGAACCTTGAGTACGCCGCTACTTTGGCTACCGCCAATTATGTCATCCGATTGGATAGTTCAGATTATGTAACTTTTAAGAAAATGACCGTGAACGCGAAGGGTGCCACCTATGCCCACGCCATGGAACTCGCCGGTGGCGCTATGAAGAATACTTTCCTGAACAATGTATTTAAAGGCAAGGCTTCTGCTACCAATTCCAATGACTATTCGCTGGTTTACTCCTTCAGTTCGTCGGCTGACACGGCCAATATATTTAAATCTAACCGCTTTGTAGACGGCAGCCATGGTATCTTAATGGATGCGCAGAATGTAGCGCCTTACTATCGGAACACAGTTGTAGAAGGCAATACCTTTGTGAACCAGAGCGAAAGAGCCCTGATGCTCAATTACCTGGATTCATGGAAAATAACCGGCAACAATATTACCACCAACACTACGAGTAGTAGTTATACTGGCATCTGGGTACAGTATGGCTCAGGAAACCATAAAATTATTGGCAATAAAATAACTGGCCTTACCAAAGGCTACGGCATTCAGTTGAGTAACGTGAACAGTCTGGCTGGAAAGGAAACAGTCGTTGCCAATAACTTCATCCACGCTGCTGGTTCGGCCGATGGTGGTTTATACCTCATCAGTTCCAACTACGTTAATGTATATTTCAACAACATCCATCTTACGTCCACCAATAACGGCGCGTACGCGCTACGAATGTCAGCAGGAAATACGGTTAGCTTGTTGAATAACAATTTTGTTAATGGCACCAATGGCTACGCGGCCTACATCAGTGGTACACCAACCAATTGGATCTCTAATTACAATAACCTTTTTACGAAGGGAACGAACCTGGCTTATTACGCCAACACAAACCGAACTACCTTAGCGGCTTGGAAAACAGCAACCAGCAAAGATGCCAACTCGATCTCGATAGAGCCAGCGTACCTGTCCGCATCCGACCTGCACATCAACCGCAATACCTCCGGTTTAAATGGCACCGGTATCGCAGTCGCTGGATTGATCACGGATATAGACGGCGAAACGCGAAACGCCACCCCGGACATTGGCGCGGATGAATATTCGCCCTATACCGACAACGCAAGTGCCGTACAAATCACCGAACCGGGCATATTGACACCCAATGGCACGAACCCAATCATTGTCACCATCAAAAACAGCGGTCTCAATGCTTTGACCTCTGCGAAAATCCACTGGAAGATCAACGGTGGCACAGTAACCGATTACAACTGGGCAGGCACCGTGGCCTCCGGCGACTCAGCCAAGGCCGTCCAGGTGGGAACGGCTTCCTTCACCGTACCTGGTTTAGCCTACATCATTAAAGTATGGACGACGCTGCCCAATGGCATGCCCGATTCGTATGCAGCCGATGATACTGTGACTGTTATCCGGTATGCTTCCCTGAACGGTACGTATACCATCGGCGGCAGCAGTCCCGACTTCGCAGCTTTTGCCAGTGCAGTGAACACGTTAAATCAAGGGGGAGTATCTGGCCCGGTCACGTTCAATGTTCGTAGTGGTAATTATATCGAGCCAGTTATATTGAATCAGGTAATCGGTGCTTCGGCTACCAACCGGATTACCTTCCAATCGGAGGCAAATGACAGTACACAAGTAGTGTTGAGCCAACCCGCCAGCGCAAACAACAATGTCATTAAGCTGAATGGGGCCGATTTTATTACCTTCCGCAAGCTGACCATCCAGAAAACGGCTGATAATGGCTGGTTCTATGGCATAGCCATCGATTTGACGGCTGGTGCAAACAACAACGTATTTAGCAGTAATGTGATGAAAACCATCATCACTACCTATACTAGCTTGCCACAGTACCACGTCATTATCCATTCCGACCCTTCATTCGCAGCTACAGCAGATACTGCTAACGCATTCATTAACAATTATATGGAAGGCGGATTCTACGGTTTCTACTTTGGTGGAGTCTCGGCTCAGAAAGAAGGGGGAACAGTAATCAAGAACAATGTCCTGAAAGATCAGCGCGATGTGGCCATCTATGCCACGAATCAAAAAGGCTTGTTGGTAGAAAACAACGCGATCACGACAACCTCTACCAATACCAGTTATGTGGGCATCCAGGCGACTTCCGTTACCGAAGGAACCCGCCTGGTAAAGAACCGGATTTCCGGCCAGTTGGGAGGAAAAGGGATCAGCCTGAATGTCACAGGCTTGCTGGGTAAAGAAGCGCTAGTAGCCAATAACTTTGTGCAAGTGGGCGGTATTACAACAAATAGTATCGGCCTCTACATATCCAACTCCAGTTACGCCAACATTTACCACAACAGCGTGTGGGTGAATTCGACCAGTGTTACTTCTTATGTTTACTATAACGAAGGAAGCAACTTTGTAAACATTCGGAACAACATCTTTGCTCACACTGGCGGCGGGCTGGCTACTTACTTCAGTAGCGTACCATCGACTTGGGTAATGGATAATAACGACTTGTTTACCTCAGGTACGAACCTGGGCTACTACAACTCGGCCAACCGGACGACCCTGGCAGCCTGGAAAACAGCGACTGGTAAAGACGCCAACTCGATCTCTATCAACCCCAACTTTATTTCTAACAGCAATTTAACGCCAGCCGAAACAGCGGTGAAGGAAAAAGGAGTGCCCATTGCTGGTGTTTTAGAAGACATTAACGGCCAGGTGCGCGATGCTGCCAAACCGGATATGGGTGCAGTAGAATTGCAGGATAACCAGAATGATGCCGGGGTATTGGCGGTAGTTCTTCCAACCGTACCTTTTGCAGCGGGCAGCCAGAGCATCGGTGCTACCATCAAAAATTACGGCGCTGCTGCCCTTACTTCCGCTACAATTCAATGGAAAGTTAACAACGTGACCCAAACGCCCATTTCCTGGACAGGGAACGTAGCCACGGGAATTACGACCAGTGTAGCCCTAGGTTCGCTCAGTTTCGCCATCGACTCGGCTTACGTGGTAACGGCCTGGACGAGCACAATCAATGGAGGTTCCGATCCGGTGGCTGCCAACGATACGGCCAAAGTAGCCAACGTGTATGCTGGTTTGTCTGGCACGTATACCATTGGCGCCACAGGTGCACACTTCAAAACGATGACTCGGGCCATCACCAACCTGAACCTGGGTGGAGTGGTGAATGCGGTAACGTTCAATATTAAAAACGGAACGTATAATGAACTCTTGGTAATGAATACCATTCCTGGAGCAAGCCCTGTGAAGAATGTCACTTTCCAATCTGAAAGTGGCGATAGCACACAAGTAACGCTCACGTCACCTTTCTCGGCTACCGATAAGTTTGTACTCAAACTAAACGGAACAACCCACGTGGTGCTGAAAAAGCTGACGCTGGCCAAATCAGTGCAGAATTACTCGCGCCTGGTGCAGTTGGAAAACAATGCGAAGAACATTCAATTCGTGAACAATGTCTTCAGCGGCCCCCTCTATACCAACAACAGCGGAGACCGGGAGCTGATCTACTCCGTTCCGGCATCAAGAGATTCGGCTATTGTGATCATGAACAACAAGTTTACCGGCGGTTCGGTGGCAATCAGCCTGAGTGCGAGCAGTTCTCCAGCATATTCGCAGCCCGGAACAGTGATTCAGAACAATACCTTCACCAATCAGCATTCCGGCGGGATAACTTTAGCCTACCACGCAGCGCCACAGTTGATCAGCAATACCTTTACTACTACCAGCACGGCAACCTTTATGGGTATCAGCCTGAGCTATGCCACCGGCAAGACAATGGTGAGCAAAAACCGACTGGTAGGAGGGCTGTATTTGAGCGCGGTGACTGGTACTGCTGGTAGCGAAGCAACGATTGCAAACAACTTCATCCAGTTGGGTGGAACCACCGACCTGAAGGCGGTGGAGATAGCCAGTTCTTCGTACGTCAACGTTTACCACAATACCGTTAATGTGACCAATACGGGTGCTGGTTCAACTGCTGTCTACGGTCCTTACGCTAGCGCCAACATCAAGATCCAAAACAACTGCTTCGTAAATACGGGTGGTGGTTATATCTATACTAATTTCACGCTGGCTAACGTACCCGTTTCTAATTACAATAACCTGTACCAGACTGGTGCTTTCCTGGCACCTTCTTACGCCAATCTGGCGGCCTGGAAAACGTATTCCTCGAAAGAGGCCACCTCCATCGCGGTAGCACCTGGTTTCACGTCCGTTACCGACCTACACGCCAGTGCGATTGCCATGAACAACGTGGGTATACCAGTAGCGAGCATAACAGAGGATATTGACGGACAAGTGAGAAATGCCACCACGCCCGACATCGGAGCCGATGAATTTGCGCCGCCTGCCGAAAACACGGGTGTAGTAATGATCAACAGCCCAAAAGTGCCTTTCCTCCACGGAAACAACGACGTGAAGGTGACGATCAAGAACTTCGGTACGGACGCTTTGACAAGTACGACGATCTATTGGTCGGTCAATAATGTGGTACAGACGCCATTCAACTGGGCCGGCAACCTGAGCACCAGCGATTCGGCGAAAGCCATTTCTATCGGTACGTACAACTTTGCCCTCAAGACGGCTTATAGCCTGAAAGCATGGACCATCTTGCCTAATGGCAAACCAGATGTTTCTCCCGGCAACGATACGCTGAAAGTAGACAACCTGTATACCGCTCTTAACGGTATGTATACCCTTGGTGGTCCATCACCTGACTTCCTCAACTTTGGTGAGGCAGTAACGCAGCTAAACAAGGGAGGGGTAACGGGTGCCGTAACGGTCAATGTGCGTAACGGCCAGTACAGCGAACAGCCTTACTTTACAGCAGCGTTGGGCGCTTCGGCAGCCAATCGGATTACCTTCCAATCGGAAAGTGGTGACAGCACAGCAGTGCGGTTATACTCCTCTGTAAGCGACTCGCGCTACAATTATGCACTGGTCTTGTGGGGGGCTAATTACTTCACTTTCCGACAAATGACTTTGGAAGCAACGGGTGCATATGGCCGCGTTGTTCACAGCGGTGGCAATGCAAGCAGCAACATCTTTGAAGGCAATCTCATCAAAGGCAAGTTGATTACCACAGCCACTGCGGATCACGATCTGGTGCTTTCCTATGATTCTACAAACGTTTTCCGCAACAACCGTTTTGTGAATGGAAACCTCGGCTTGAACCTGGGTGTGTATGCCAATACCCGCGGCATCCTTGTAGAAAACAACCTCTTTGAGAACCAGTTTACGGGAGCTATTTACCTCAACCAACCTGAAGCGCCGGTAGTAAGAGGCAACACCTTTACCTCAAGCACTGCCAAGCCAGATTACAAAGCGATTGAAGCTTATTTCACTACCAAAGGCTTGGTGATCCAGAATAACCGGATTGCCGCTTTCGCGGATGGTTACGGTATCTATTTCAATAGCGCCAAAGGCACGATGGCTAGTCCGGTCAAGGTGTTTAACAACTTTATCCAGGTTGGTAAAACAGCGGCGGCCAGTGGCATTTACTTTACAGGTAGCTATAATAACAACACCGATCAGGTAGAGGTATATTATAACTCCATCAACCTGACCAGCACCCAAACGACAGGTAGTGCAGCCTTGAATATTCAGTTGGGTGCTAATATCAAATTGGTCAATAATATCCTAGCCAATACAGGTGGAGGTTACGCGGTGTATGTATTGAATGGAACAGGTTTAGCCTCTTCTAACTACAATAACCTGTACACCACCGGAACTAAGCTAGCCTATTATTCTACCGACAAAATGAAGCTGGCTGATTGGAGAACCGCAACCAATTTCGACCTGAACTCCAAATCAGTAAACCCGCTCTACGTTTCCAACACCGACCTGCATAGTACTCAACCGGTGATTGACGGCGTAGGCTTGAAACTAGCCAACTACACGGATGATATAGACGGGCAAGTACGAAACACCTCTACGCCAGATATCGGAGCCGATGAATTTACCCCGGTGATCGTGAAAGATGTGTGCGTAGATTCGCTGTATAAAATCACGGCTACCTGCGCTTTCTCAGCCAACGAAGCCGTAACCATCCGCGTCAAGAACATCGGTAATTATCCGTTTAACGTGGGCGATAAGATTGCAGTGGCTTATCTAGTGGACAATGGAACCGAAGTGAAAGAAACGGTTACCTTGGCCAATAGCTTAAATAGCCTGGAAACGGTCACGTATACGTTTGCAGCCAATGCCGATCTGTCGAAGAGCCCTTTCCACGTACTGAAAGCTTTTACCCAATGGACTTCGGATGAGGTGACCAAAAACGATACGACGACGCTCATCCTACAGTCAAGTAATCGCCCTACTGCCAGCTTCAGCTTTACCGATAAAGGCGGCAGAACCATTGACTTTAAACCCGATAACCAAGGCTACAGCTCCTACAACTGGAACTTTGGCGACGGCACTAACAGTACCCAAGTCACGCCAACGCACGTCTTCACACTTGCCGGAGTATATACCGTAGAGTTGACTGTAACCGACGGCTCCACTTGTACTGCCAAATCGTACAACATCGTTAACCTGACTCCTGGCTCCATTGTGGTGACAGCGCCGAATTCGGCCCTCAACTGGCAAATCGCTAGTATTCAGCCTATCACGTGGAGTGCCTCCGGCGTAGTAGAGGTAAAAATTGAATACTCTGTCGATAACGGCACGACTTGGTCAGTAATTGCGGCAAGTACGGCAGCAGCGGTAGGCAGCTACAATTGGAAAGTGCCGGATGCAGCCTCTACGCAGGCATTGGTTCGAATCAGCGATGTATCCACGCCAACCCTAAACGATATAAGCAATGCAGCCTTTACCATAAGCACTACGCCAACCAAGGCCATCACGCTGGCTGCGCCCAATGGCGGTGAAAACTGGTTGGTGGGTCAGAGCAAGACTATTACTTGGGCCAGCAGCCACATTGCCTTGGTGAAGATTGAATACACCGGAGATAATGGCGCTACCTGGATGCACCTAGCCGACGAAACCGGCAGTACTGGCTCCTATACCTGGACACCAACGGCCGTTTCTACGGAAGCAAAAGTGCGTGTGAGCGATGCAACCAACGCTGCCCTATTCGACGAAAGTAATGCGGTATTCACCGTCAAAGCCGCTACTACGCCAGTGGTGGAACTAACGAAGCCCAACGGAGACGAAAACTGGATTGTTAACCAGTCCAATGCCATTACCTGGACGAGCGCCAATGTGACCAATGTGAAGCTGGAATACTCAACTGACAACGGAAAAACATGGAATGCCATTGCCTCCGTGTCAGCCGCTAGTGGCACGTATGCTTGGACTCCTTCCTTCACGTCCGACTTTGTAAAAGTGCGCTTAAGTGACGTCTTGAATGCCACAACCATGGATGAGAGCAACGACTTCTTCCATATCAACCCAATACCAAGCTCTTCGGTGGCCTTAACCGCTCCGACAGGTGGCGAAAAATGGACAATAGACAATGCTTACGCTATCACCTGGACCAGTACCAATGTAGCAGATATCCAGTTGGAATACAGCGTTAACAACGGAGCTTCCTGGAATCTGATTAACCAGACCAAAGCTGCTGCTGGCACTTACCAATGGACACCTAACTTCACTGCCGCCGCTGTATTGATGAAAGTAAGTGACGTAGCTAATGGAAGTGTATCGAGCACCAGTAATGCCTTCTCGGTTGGACTTCCTACGCCAACGCTCACCATTACCTCACCAAAAGGAGGAGAGACCTGGGAAAAAGACGCAAACTACAGCATCACCTGGACGAGCAGTTACATAGACAAAGTGAAACTGGAGTACACCGTGGATAATGGCGCTACCTGGTCGGTAATTACTTCCACCACGGCAGCACCAGTGGGTACTTACTTATGGACTCCTTCTATTGCAGCCGCCGCAACAATGGTGCGCATCAGCGATATTTCAGATGCTACAGTCATGAGCACAAGCAGTGCTTTTGCCATCCAGAGTGCCTCCCTCACCCTTACTTCGCCCAATGGTGGCGAAAGCTGGAGAGTAAGTAGTAATCAGATAATCAGTTGGAACAAAGCCCTTGTAGATTCAGTCCATCTTGATTACAGCGTAGACAACGGCAGCCAATGGTTGTCCATTGTATCCAACCTGCCAGCGGCTACTGGTTCGTATCAATGGACGGTTCCAGCCAATGTCTCTACTACCGTAAAAGTACGGATCACGGATGCCCAGCATGCCTTAACCCAAGATGTCAGCGATGGTGTATTTGCTATCAGAAATAATGTAGGCTACTCCATTACGGGTACTATTACCCAACCAGGCGGTGCTCTGGTGACGGATGCCAAAGTTGTCCTGCTGCGCATCGATAGTACGAATATGACTTTCAACGTGTATAAAACCAAAGTACTGAAACAGAGCGATCAATTGAATACGTACCTGTTCGATAGTCTTCAGCCTTCGGTGTATATGGTGTTTGTAAAACCTACCGCTCCCCTGTATCCCCAGGCACTTAATACCTACGTAGGCGATGTGACTACCTGGAGCAAGGCTACTCAAATCAACCTGAACGCTGATCTGACCCATAACGTAGTCATCGTTCAAAAACCGGCGAAGGGCACCGGCAATGCCTCTATCTCTGGCCTGGTGCTGGAAGGCACGGCTGGTAGTGGCGGCATCTCCAACGGCAAAAATTCCGCCCTTGGAGATCCACTGAAAAACGTACCAGTCATACTGATTGATAAGGCTACGGGCGAAATAGTGGCTTACGGCACAACGGATGCTACCGGTGAATTTAATCTGGAAGGCCTATCGCCGGGTAGCTATAGCCTGGTGATAGATTATCCGGGTGCGTCTATGGATGTAACTACTTCTACCTTCAACATCACCGATCCAAATGCCCAAGTGGAGCTAACGGCGGTAGTAAATGAGAAGATTACCATTGAGGTACATACCATTACCAGTATAGAAGAACTGGAGACCAGCCGCATTGAAATGTATCCTAACCCGGTCACTGACAAACTTTTCGTCCAGTTCACCACAAATAAAGCCGCCTCTATGCAGTTTGACATAAGAGATGTGAACGGAAAAACGGTGTTCACAACGGCGGAATATGAACTGAACAAAGGAGCGAACCGGATCGGTATTAACCTGAAAAATGTTTCCAATGGCGTGTACATCCTAGCTATCCATCCTGATGTCAAAGCCAAAAACACTTCTTTCCACACGATAGGAAAGATAATAGTGGTGAAATAGGTTGTAGTAAAACAGCTCTGTTGAACCGGATATTCTCATATGCAAAAAGCGCTTTGGACTTCACTTAGTCCAAAGCGCTTTTTGCATGAAATCTTGGTCGTCAACCAAGCCACACAAGTAGTTTCAAGACGACAAAAACTTCATCTGAAAAATTGTCCTTACTCCTTTTTCGCTGCTCGCCTGTAATGTACCCCGATGCAAACGCATAATTTGCCGACCCAAACTCAAACCAATTCCCGAACCTTCGACCTTGGTGGAATAGAAAGGCATAAAGATCTTAGTCATATTGTTCGCCTCAATGCCAGCACCATTGTCGGTTACTTCCAGAATAATGTATGGCCCGTCAACTACGCAACTGAGAACAAGGCTGGGTTCGGGCGTTTTGACCAGGGCATCCAAACTGTTCTGAACCAAATTTATCAGCACTTGCTCAATCAGCTTGGTATCTGCCTGGATCATGCAATCCGGCTGCGGCTTACGAACCTGAAGGCTTATGTTTCGTTTGAGTGCTTCTCCTTGCATCAGTTGACCCACACTTGCCAGCAAGTCGCTTACAGAAACGAGATGGAGCTGAGGCTGGGGAATGCGGCTCAATTTCTGGTAGTTTTCCACGAAATGCAGCATACCTTCGCTCCGTTTAGCAATCGTTCTCAGGGAAAAACGAATATCTGATAGTGTGTCCTCAGAGAGATCTATGGCTTTTCTTTGTCTACCGCTGGCGTCTTGCAGCAAGGCAGTAGCTGTTTCAGTCAGCGAGCATATCGGGGTTACCGAATTCATAATTTCATGCGTCAGCACCCGAATCAACTGATACCATGCTTCGGTCTCTTTTTGCTCGATTTCTGGTTTGATGTCCTGCAAGGTAATGAGCCGATGCGGCTTTCCCAGTACCTGGAGGGCAGTTACATGTACGGAAAGTAGCTGGTTGTTGCCTGAACTGTGTAGTTCCACCATTGTTCGGCCACCGTCTACCAAGGCATCAATTTGGCTAGTCAGATTCGGTTGAACGACTTTTATATACTGCCAGTGGCTACCAGCAGGAATTTGCAGCATGTCGCCAGCAGCAGCATTCATAAAGACGGCCTCTTGCTCTGCCGAAAGAATCAGAACGCCAGCATCCAAGTGAGTAAAAATCAATTCCAGGTACTGCAAACGCGCTTGTTTTTCGGCATTCACCCGCTGATAAGAGGCCAACACCTGGTCAAAAGCAGCGTACAACCGGCTGAAAGAAGAATCGCCCTGGCCGCTGAAATGAACTGAATACTCTCCGTATTGAAGAGCCGACAGAAAGCGGGCAAGTGCGCGATTGGTTTGCGTAATGAACCTCGTCAACTCATAGATCTGGTAAATCAGTAACAAGAGCAAAATGAATTGTGTAAAGAACAGATCGCGCCGGGCAAACAGGAATGCCAGCGTAACCAGGTTTATTAATAGCAATCCGGTTCGGAGGGAGACAGAGAAGGCGAATGGTTTATAGGCCATACTTATTGATTCTTCGGTAAAGGGCCGGTCGTGTCATGCCCAATTCCAGGGCTACTTTAGAGATGTTTCCCTGGTAGCGGTGAATAACCTCGATCAGGTAGTTTTTTTCGACTTCTTCTAACGTGAGCGTTCTACCAGACGTACTGGCAGCGGTAGGAGTCCGGGAAAATAGATCATTGGCCGTAATCACCTTGCCCTCGCTAAGAATAACGGCTCTTTCTACGGCATGCTGCAATTCCCGGATATTGCCGGGCCAGGCGTATTTCTTTAATTGATCCAGTGTTTGTTTTTCCGCTTTCAAACCGATCTTCCTGTACTTCTTGCCATATTGATGCAGGAAATGATTGAATAGCAGAGGAATGTCTTCTACCCGCTCGCGCAGCGACGGCATCCGGATTTCGACGGTATTGATTCGGTACAGCAGGTCGGGGCGGAACGTTTTGTCAGCTACCATCTCGTGCAGAGGCATATTCGTAGCACAGATCAGGCGAATATCCAGTGCCTTCATCTGGTGCGATCCGACCCGTGTGACCGTTCGATTCTGTAAAACGGTCAATAATTTGGCTTGGAGCGTCAGGGAAAGGTTGCCGATTTCATCCAGAAATAGGGTACCTCCCGAAGCAAGTTCGAAGCGTCCGGGCTTATCCTCACGGGCATCGGTAAAAGCTCCTTTTACATGGCCGAACAGCTCGCTTTCAAAGAGCGTTTCGCTGATGGCTCCCAAATCCACGCTTATAAAGCCTTCGCTCCGACGCAGAGACTGTTCGTGAAGCGAGCGGGCAACCAATTCCTTTCCTGTCCCGTTTTCGCCCAATACCAGTACATTGGCATCGGTGCTTGCCACTTTTTCAATCAAATCGTACACCCGCCCGATGGCTGGCGAACTGCCAATAATGCCTCCAAAGCCTTGGCAAATATCGGCCTGTATAGTTTGCTGAGTCGTCCGCAGGCGCGCTACTTCCCCTTTAGACTGGCGCAATTGCCAGGCCGCCAAAACCGTGGCGAGCAACTTCTCGTTTTTCCAGGGTTTCTGCACAAAGTCTACAGCACCAAGCTTCAAGGCTTGAACTGCCAGTTCCACATCCCCATAAGCGGTCATGGGAATGATTACGATATCGGGATCAAGCAACAACACGCGTTCCAGCCAATATAAGCCTGCTGCCCCATCATTTTCTCCCTTCTGGAAGTTCATATCCAGCAACAGCACATCATAGCGTTGCTGTGCAAGCAGAGAGGGAAGCCTGGACGGATCGGTTTCCAGGCGAATGGCTGGAAAGTACTGTTTGAGGAACATCCTGGCTGTATGTAGAATGTCTTCATCATCGTCTACCATCAGTAGCTGGGCATTCGCAGAAGATACGGGCATAAAAAGCAGAAAATAAGCAATGAACAGTGAACAATGAACAATTACTCATCTAATTGAATATCAATAATGTATTGCTTAAAAAAAGTGATGCTTACTTATAATTGGATGCTTACACTGGCCGAGCCAAAATAACCGGAGAGCAAGCTACAAAAGTGTAACGAAAAGAGCGCGATCAAGTGTTACGAAACCGTTACATATTTTTAACTAAAAAGTAAGTTATTTTTTTCAAAATACTGATTTTCAACCAATTAAATACCTGGCATCCCAATTGCCAATACCAGAAGAGAATAAGCCTTTGCTCTTGGGAATAGAATAGTTATCCAACAAGACGTTTGATAGCCCTGGTGTGATTGCTGCATTTTTCTCTTTTCTTTACCCGTTTAATTCATTCAATTTATGTGGAAGCACTATCTTACAATCGCCGTTCGGAATCTGTTTAAGCAAAAATTTTATTCGCTCATCAATATTGTGGGTCTGGCTATCGGACTGGCCAGTTGCCTGCTGATTGCGCTGTTTGTCATTGACCAGTTAAGCTACGATGGATTTCACGAACGGGCTGACCGCATTTACCGGGTTAACTACACGGGGAAACTGGTAACCGATGGCGATCCCTACACCATTGGAGCTACCCCGCCGCCCCTGGCCCGTATCCTGGTCACTGAATTTCCCGAAGTAGAAATGGCAACCCGGATTTTCCCCAAAGGGAGCCAACTTATTCGCTATAAGGAAAAAGCCTTTATGGAAGGAGAGGTACTGGCGGTGGATACCAATTTCTTTAAACTATTTAGCTTCCAACTGAAGGAAGGTAGCGCTACTACGGTTTTCACAGAACCGAATTCGATGATAATTACAGAAAAGACTGCCCATAAATACTTCGGCTCCGAATCGGCGATGGGTAAAATCCTGCTGGTAGGAGACAGCCTGAAACCCTATAAAGTGGTGGCTGTAGCCCAGAACCCGCCGCATCATTCTCATTTCACGTTCAACATCCTTACTTCTATAGTCTCTGAAGAGCAGGTGAAATTTTTTGACTGGAGTTGGGTTTGGTGTGCAGTTACTACGTACGTTCAAGTGAAAGAAGACGCTTCGGTTAGTCAGTTGGAAGCCAAGTTTCCTGCGTTGGTTAAACGCCATGCCGGATACACCATTGAAAGGCTCTTTGATACTTCCCTGGAGAACTTTGAAAAAAACGGCAATGGCATCCGGCTGTTTCTACAACCGCTGCGGGATATTCACCTTCGTTCGGCAGGAATCACCGGTGGTTTAGGTACACACAGCGACATCAAGTATCTGTACATTTTTTCGTCAGTAGCTTTCTTTATCCTGCTGCTGGCTTGCATCAATTTTATGAATTTGTCTACCGCGCGTTCCTCTGGACGCAGCAAGGAAGTGGGCGTCCGAAAAGTGCTGGGCTCAGTAAAAAGCCAATTGGTGGCCCAGT
>JAZKGK010000272.1:0-4305 GCA_040385915.1 Bacteroidota bacterium | reverse complement strand
CCCAATTGCCTTTTATTGATAGAGAGAAAAATGAGGTGGTAGAGTACGTCAATGAGTTGACTACGCTCAACTTGGGGCCTACCCACCCCGCCACACACGGCGTATTCCAGAACATTTTGCAAATGGATGGCGAGCGCATCGTTTCGGGTGTTCCTACCATTGGCTATATTCACCGTGCCTTCGAGAAATTGGCTGAACACCGCCCTTTTTACCAAATCACTCCGCTTACCGATCGGATGAACTACTGTTCGTCGCCCATTAACAATTTTGGTTGGTGGATGACCGTAGAGAAATTATTAGGCGTTACCGTTCCCAAACGCGCGCAGTATATGCGGGTAATTCTGATGGAATTGGCGCGTATTTCTGACCACTTAATTTGCAATAGTATTTTAGGGGTCGATTCCGGGGCATTTACTGGCTTCCTGTACTTGTTTCAAGAGCGGGAAAATATCTACGAAATATACGAAGAAGTATGTGGTGCCCGCCTAACCACCAACATGGGGCGGATTGGCGGCATGGAACGAGATTTCTCAGAAGCAGCTATCCGGAAAATAAGAAAGTTCTTAAAGGATTTTCCTCCGGTATTGAAGGAATTTGAGAGTATGTTCAACCGCAATCGCATCTTTATGGATCGCGTGGTAAATGTGGGCGGCATCACTGCAGAAAAGGCTTTGAACTACGGCTTTACTGGCCCAAACCTTCGGGCTGCCGGGGTAGATTACGATGTACGGGTTATGAATCCTTATTCTTCTTACGAAGACTTCGAATTCGATATTCCGGTAGGCACCAATGGCGACACTTACGATCGTTTTATGGTGCGTAACGAAGAAATGTGGCAAAGCCTGCGCATCATTCAGCAGGCCATGGATAAATTGCCCGATGGCCCTTTCCATGCGGATACGCCAGAGTATTACCTTCCTCCCAAGCAGGAGGTATACCGCAATATGGAAGCGCTTATTTACCACTTCAAGATTGTAATGGGTGAAATAGATGCACCGATTGGCGAGGTTTATCATGCAGTAGAAGGAGGAAATGGAGAACTGGGCTTTTATCTGGTTAGTGATGGTGGCCGGACACCGTATCGCCTGCACTTCCGTCGCCCTTGCTTCATATACTATCAGGCCTTCCCCGAAATGTGCGTAGGCACCCAGCTTTCCGATGCCATCGTGATTATGAGTAGCCTGAATGTCATTGCTGGCGAGCTAGATGCTTAGATCTCGGCTTGTATGAAGGTACGCGAAATTATTAAAATTATAGAAGGTGACGGTTGGTACTTGGTTCGGCAAAAAGGAAGCCATAAACAATACAAGCATGCCACTAAAAAGGGATTGGTAACCATTGCTGGACACCAATTATCCGATGAAGTAGCTCTCGGAACTTTGCACAGTATCTATAAACAAGCAGGGATAGACAAATGAAAAAATACCTTGTTATTTTCGAAAAAACGTCTTCTGGATATAGTGCTTATGTACCTGATCTACCAGGATGTATCGCTACTGGAATTGACAAAGAAGAAACAGAAAAAAATATTTATGAAGCCATTCAGTTTCACCTGGAAGGATTAGTTCTGGAAGGCTTAGCTATCCCAGTCCCTAATTCGGAAGCTGAAGTGCTGCTTTTTCAAGCATAAAAGGATTCAACCGATGATTGATTCACAAAAAGAAGTAAAGTTTCCTGACAACACCTATCAGCTTGCTCAGCAATTAATTAAGCGCTATCCGGAAGGGCGTCAGAAGTCGGCTTTGCTACCGCTGCTGCACCTGGCGCAGGCGGAATGGGGCTGGTTGAGTCCCGAAGTGATGGATTATGTAGCGGGTTTGCTCAATATTCAGCCCATTGAAGTATACGAAGTGGCTACTTTCTACACGATGTTCCACCTTCATCCAACCGGCAAATATGTGTTAGAAGTATGCCGCACGGGTCCTTGCTGTCTGCTGGGCGCTGAGAACATTGTGGAGCATATAGAGAATAAGCTGAATATAAAAGTGGGTGAGACCTCTGCCGATGGGATGTTTACACTCAAAACAGTCGAATGTCTGGCTGCCTGTGGCTATGCTCCAGTTTTGCAGGTTCAATTGCGGGAAGAAGGCACCAGTTCTAACAGCACGTATAAATACTTTGAAAACCTGACTGAAGAGAAGGTAGACGAAATGATGGAACAATTCAGAAAGCAATAAACAACCATGGGACGAAAGCTATTAACCGAATATATCAACGTACCTGGAATCAATACCATAGACGTGTACCGCAAACACGGAGGCTATGCTTCAGTGGAGAAAGCTGTAAAAACGATGACTCCGGATGAAGTGGTAGAAGAAGTGAAAAAGTCCGGTTTGCGTGGCCGGGGAGGCGCTGGTTTTCCCGCTGGCATGAAGTGGAGCTTTCTGGCAAAGCCTGAAGGCAAGCCCCGCTACCTGGTATGCAACGCCGACGAAAGCGAGCCTGGCACTTTTAAAGACCGGCATTTGATGATGAATTTGCCACACCTCCTGATTGAGGGAATGATTACGGCCAGTTATGCGCTGGGCGCAAGAACCTCTTACATCTATGTGCGTGGTGAGATGATGGCGGTAATCCACATCTTGGAGAAAGCCATTCAAGAAGCATATAACAAAGGCTTTTTGGGGAAAAACATCTTGGGCTCTGATTATTCGCTTGATCTGTACGTACATCCGGGCGGGGGCGCATACATTTGCGGCGAAGAAACGGCGTTGCTGGAATCATTGGAAGGCAAACGGGGTAATCCACGGAATAAGCCTCCCTTTCCAGCCGTCTCTGGTTTATATGCTTGTCCAACCGTAGTAAATAACGTCGAAACAATCGCCGCTGTGCCGTGGATTGTGAATAATACAGGCGATGAATACGCCAAAATTGGTATTGGCCGCAGTACCGGAACCAAGCTTATTTCTGCTTGCGGGCACCTGAACAAGCCTGGTATCTATGAAATTGAACTAGGTCTGCCAGTAGAAGAATTTATTTACTCTGACGAATATTGTGGCGGTATTAAAGATGGCAAGAAACTAAAGGCCGTAGTGGCTGGTGGTTCTTCCGTGCCCATTTTACCTGCCAAACTCCTCCTGACAACAGCCAAAGGCGAACCCCGCTTGATGTCCTACGAATCATTGTCGGACGGTGGTTTTGCTACAGGAACCATGCTTGGTTCCGGTGGCTTTATTGCGATGAATGAGGATACCTGCATCGTGCGGAATACCTGGAACTTCACCCGTTTTTATCACCACGAATCTTGCGGACAATGTAGCCCTTGCCGCGAAGGAACTGGCTGGATGGAGAAAGTGCTTCACCGCATTGAATATGGTCATGGCCACATGCACGACATTGACCTGCTGGTAGATGTAGCCAAGAAGATAGAAGGAAATACCATTTGCCCCTTGGGCGATGCAGCGGCCTGGCCCGTAGGTAGCGCCATTCGCCATTTCCGCGATGAATTTGAATGGCATATTCTACACCCACAGGAAGCGACGCGTAAAGGGTCAGTGTATAGAAATGAAGGGATTTTAGTTTAATCCCTGAAACTGCGCTATTCACTGAATTAAAGTAGACTTGCGGTGAATTATTGAAGGGAGATTGAACATCATAAGTTAAGAAAGCAAATTGATGGAAGAAAATAAAGTCATGTTTAAAGTCACCTTCGACGACATCGAAGTCGAAGTGGAGCCGGGAACGACTATTTTGCAGGCTGCCCGTAAAATTGGTGGCGACATTGTTCCTCCGGCGATGTGCTATTATACGCCCTTGAAAGGAACGGGTGGCAAGTGCCGCGCTTGTTTGGTAAAGGTGTCACAGGGTTCTGCTAAGGATCCTCGTCCTATGCCTAAATTGGTCGCTTCGTGCATTACTCCCATTCAGGATGGGATGGTGATTCAGAATACCACCAGCCCCGAAGTACTGGAAGCACGCAAAGGCATCGTAGAATTTCTGCTGATTAATCACCCATTGGATTGCCCGATCTGTGATCAGGCTGGCGAATGCGATTTGCAGAACTTTGCCTTTGAACATGGAGCAGCGAAAACCCGATACGAAGAAGAACGCCGCACTTTCGATAAAATCGATATCGGCCCTTACGTACAGTTACATATGACGCGTTGCATTTTATGCTACCGTTGTGTCTATACCGCCGACCAGATTACTAATAAGCGTGTACACGGGGTACTCAACCGAGGCGATGCCTCTGAAATCAGTACGTATATTGAGAAAGCTATTGATAACGAATTCTCAGGGAATGTCATTGATGTTTGTCCGGTAGGTGCCTTGACTGATAAAACTTTTCGTTTTAAAAACCGCGTG
>JAZKGK010000271.1:8468-15060 GCA_040385915.1 Bacteroidota bacterium | reverse complement strand
TTTGTAACTCACTAATAATCAACGCTGACAGACATGTGTATAAACGGTAGCCCTTTGAAGGGGGTTAGGGGGATGTCTAACACGGTTGAATAGAAAATGTCCAGCAATCAGAAGGCTTATAAATAAACGACACAATAAGCTTCTCTGCCAAAACACTATTTTAATTGTTCAGTTGGCTGGCTTTCCCGGTAATCCTTGGGTGATACACCATACATTTCCTTAAAATACCGGGTGAAATGAGTGTTGCTGATAAATCCCACCTCCTGCATCACTTCCGAAATTCTTTTTGAACCGCTGGCCAGCAGTTGAGCGGCTCTTTTCAAGCGCACTTCCCGGATAAACTCAGAAGTGGTTTTCCCGACCAGTGCATGGAGTTTCCGGTGCAGGTGCATACGGCTCATACCCAGTTGGTGGCAGAGTTTTTCGACGCTGAATTCCGGGTCAGCCATCTGATTTTCCGTTTCCTTTAAAATCCGCTTCAGTAGCTCCACGTCATAAGAAGGTACTTCGATGGGAGCAGGGCTGATCAATTGGTCTTTATAAATTCCGTTTAATAATTGTTTCCGGCAAGAAAGAATGTTGTTTATTTTAAGGACAAGCATGGCATAATCGAACGGTTTGGCAATAAAATCATCCGCTCCCGCTTGCAGCACTTGTTGAAGCGTAATGCCCGTGTTTTTGACACTATGCACCAGCACGGGAATGTGACGGGTTCGGCTGCCTGCTTTAATTTGCTGGCAAAAGCCGATGCCATCCAGTTGAGGCATCATCAAATCAGTTATGATAATGTCGGGTTGGTGTTTGCTGGCCAATGCTAGCCCAATTACCCCATCGGGTGCTTCGATCACGCGAAAATGATCGATTAAACATTCCTTGATATATGTTCGCAAATCATCGTGATCCTCGACCAGCAGAACCGAATAGGAATGTAAGTCAGGCGTAACGGAGGGCAGAACGGGAGGCGAGGGAAAAGCCGCCGGATGTTCACTCTCGTACCGATGTTCCTGTTGATAGCTGCCATAGCTAATCGGAAACGTAAGCGTGAAGTGCGCTCCATTCCCCAACGAACTAGTCGAAGTCTCTTCCAGGCGAATGTTGCCCTGGTGCATTTTCATGAGTTGTTGTGACAAGGCCAGCCCGATGCCGCTCCCGGCTTTGTCTTGCTTTTTGCTCTGATAAAACAGTTCAAATACCTTTTCCCGCTCATCGGGCGCAATGCCAGAGCCGGTATCCCGAATGCTGATTTCGGCCCATTGCTCTTGGGCTTGCACCTGCCGAACAGTTAGGGAAACCGTTATCTGGCCACCCGGAGGCGTATATTTAAAGGCATTGGACAAGAGGTTGAAAAGCACTTTCTCAATTTTATCGGAATCATACCAGGCGGTGATGGCGGGCTTTTCGTACTGGAAAGCCAACTGAATGGACTGCTGATCGGCCAGCCAGTTGAACGAGTCTTTGATCTGTTGGATGGTTTGCACCAGGTTGCCCTCCGAAATCATCAGCGTTTGGTTTTCGGAAGCAATCTTGCGCAGATCAAGCACTTGGTTGATCAGGGTAAACAGTCGGAGTGCATTCCGATGGACAATCTCGTGCCGGAACTGGGTAAAAGAATCGTAGTTGGTTGCTTTATTTACTAACTCCTGCAAAGGCCCCACAATCAGGTTCAAGGGCGTTCGGAGTTCGTGGGTGATGTTGGTGAAAAAGCTCAGTTTCATTTCGTTCAACTCCGTCACTTTCTCTTTCTCCAACTTTTCCAACAGTACTTGCTGTTTCATTTGTTGCTGACTGCGGTAGTAGCTGAAACCCAGGAAGAGCAGACCCAGGCCAAAGGCGGCATACAAAGTTTTCGCCCACCAGGTAGCCCAAGGGGCTGGTTCCACGATCAGGATAATGCGTTTGGGGTTCGGATTCCAAAGACCGTCGTTGTTAGAAGAGGTAAGCAGGAAGCGGTATTGGCCCGCATCCAGGTTAGAGTAGGCCGCAAACCGTTGGGTATAACCAGTTTCTATCCAGTCCGAATCGTAGCCTTCCAGTCGGTAGCGGAATCGGTTTTCTTCGGGCAGGGCATAGTGAAGGGAGGCAAAACTGAGCAGGAAGTTGTTTTGCCGGTGCGAAAGCGTAATGGTGGTCGTTGCGTTGATGTCGCGTGGAAGAATAACCCTGCCATCGACTGCTTGGCCTACAGAAATGGATTGGTTGAAGATCTTGAAATCTACCAGGGCAGTTTGGGCAGGAAAGGCATTGTTCTGAATGGCGGAGGGTTGAAAATAATTGAGTCCATTGATGCCGCCGAAGTACATCCAACCTTGGCGACTCCGATAGGCGGCCTCGGTAAGCGTATTGCTTTGCAGCCCGTCTTTAAAGGTGTATTGCTTGGCTTTGTCAGTGTCCGGCTGGTAGTGAAACAAGCCCAGGCTACTGCCCAGCCAGAGATTTCGGTGTTCATCCTGCAAAATAGAAACAATTTTACGGTCTTTGAGCAGGGGATGGGTAATGGGTTTGATTTGGGTAATCTGGCCGTTGGGTGCCAGGCGGCACAGGTTTAGCCCAGCATCAGTGCCTATCCACAATCGGCGGTCAGCATCCCGCAAGATAGACCAGACGTGGTTATTGCTCAGCCCGGCGTTGGCTCGATGTTGGAAATTAGTAATGCGGAAGGAGGAGCCCTTTTGGTAAGCGATTCGGTTCAGGCCACCTCCGATGGTGCCTGCCCACATGACTGGCTCAAAGGGATCGGCATACAATACATATACCAGGTTGGAAGAAAGTCCGTTGTGGGTCGAAAGAGCCTGACTGACGCGGGTAAGGGGATTGTATACCAGTAATGAATCCCAGGTAGATAACCACATACGCCCCAGCCGATCTTCGGAGATAGCGCGAACGACTATGTTAGTTTTGACGGTTTCCAGCCTTGGTTTTTCCGGCGTATGCGTTTGATGGGCTTCTTTTTTCACGCGGTATAGACCCAGCTCTCCGCCAATCCAGATCGTTTGGTGACTATCTTGGAAGAGGGAAATAATGGCTTGTGAGGGAATGTCTTCCTGGTAGTTGAGCAATACTTGGGTGCGCTTATCGTAGCTGTACAAGCCCTCGTTGGACGTGCCAATCCAAAGCTGATCGCCCGCATCGACTACCGAGATCACGTATTTGCCCTTGTAGCCCAGCTCGCCGATCTGGTTGGACGTGAGTGGGTGGAAGGTATAGAAGTTTTTGTTGGAAAGATTAACCCAGTTCATGCCTTTTTGATAGGTGCCCACCCACAAAGTATTGGAAAGGTCGACCAGCAGGGCACTGCACGTATTATCCGATAGGTTGCAAAAGGGCTGCTCGGTATGGTAGCTTGTTCGCTGAACCAGTTGCCCGGAGCGTTCAAATCGGTAATTGAAAAGACCCGCGTTGCGACTACTAATCCACAACGTTCCCGCCCGGTCTTCGGTCATGTGCGTGATTTCGACGGCGGTTTTGGAAGTAGGAAAAAAAGCCGCGTACATCGATTTGATAATAAGAGGATTGAAAGATTGATCGCCAATGAAGCCGACTTTGACCAATTCGCCATCTTTACCAATCCATACATTGTGGTAGCGATCCTGATAAATAGCCGTAATCGGCGTATTACCAAGCTCTTCCACCTTCACGATGTGAGCCATTCGGTCGGACAGACTGGATTCGGCTTTGCTCAGGAACAAGCCCTCCTTAGTTCCGATCCAGATATGACCCGCCCGATCCTGCACAATTTTACGGATCGATTTGTTTTTCAGTGCCTGCGGATACCAGCACCGCCCCAGCCCTCCGGCAGTCGATGGCGGCTCTACCACGGTTAGTCCCTTGTTGCTTCCTACCCAAATACGGCCTTTCTCATCTATGCCCAGTGCCTGGATCGTCTGGCTCAGCAAACCCTGGCCACCGGCTGCAATCAGCGAAAACCGATCCTGCACCGGATCGTACACGTTGAGTCCGCCCCCATCGGTTCCAATCAACATATGGCCTTGGTGGTCTTCTAGCAAGCAAAGGATGCGGTTATCGGTCAGGCTATGCGGGTTGTTGGAGGCGTGCCGTTTGATTTGGGTGGAAAATCCGTCGAAGCGGTTTAATCCATCGTAGGTGCCGATCCAGATAAACCCTTTATGGTCTTGTAGAAGCGAGGTAACGGAGTTTTGCGATAAGCCGTTGTTGACCGAGAGGTAGTTGAAAAAAAGGGATTGCGTGGAGTCGAGTCTATTGGACGGAGCCGTAGCGGAGCTGGTAAGCGCCCAAAGCCAGCCGACCAGCAGTACCCATCCTTTCGCGCGTTGATGCAAGTGAACCATAGCTGTTTTTAATCATCAACTAGCCTCCGAGAATGAGGGCTTGGCTGAATAAAGTTTGTTGAAAGAGCAGGGACTCAAAGCCTGGTTACTAAAGTCCGATTGGCATGGCCCAGCTGGAAATGATCCATTTGAGTGCTTGTTCGCTCATGCTTCGAGCTTGGTACAATAATACCATTCCAAAAGGTCTGAAAGAGGGCATTCTGCCAAAATTATTAAGCAGTGTTACATTCAGGCACTTTTTTGATACGCGATTACGGCCTAGCCACCCAGTAACTTTAGTATCATTGCCCTACTCATTCATGTCAATGGAGCGATATGGCCTATCCAAGCGAGAAACCTTTTTTTACTTTACCCATACTTCATTTAATCCGTATGCCACAACCCTTCCTTCCAACATTCAGCCGTTGGATTTTCGTGCTTTCATTCCTGTTTCTTTTCCCCTTTGTCGGTTCATCGCAAACCCCGCCAACCGTAGTGAATATTGGTTCGCTGGGAATTAAGCCCGGAGAAGATGCAACGCCCTATCTATATCAAGTGTTCAAAAAGGCCGAGTCCTCTCAACAGATAAAAATTGTTTTTCCGAAAGGCCGCTACGATTTTTACCCGGACAAAGCTTTTGAGAAATATTGCAGCATTTCTAACAACAATAGCGGGTTGCGAAGGACGGCTTTTCCCATCTTAGGATTCCGCCAGGTGGAAATTGACGGAGGTGGTTCGTCTTTTATTTTTCACGGAAAAATGATTCCCTTCCTGATCGAAAACTCCCAAAATATTTCTCTGCACCATTTCAGCATCGATTGGGCCGAGTCGCTTCATTTTGAAGGAACGGTCGTGGCTACTGATTCGGTTAAGAAGACCATCGACTTGAAAGTGCTGAAGGATTGTCAATACGAAGTCAGGAACGAATCGCTGGTGTACAAGGGCTACCAGTGGGAGCAGACATTCCGGTGGAATATGTTTTTTGATTCCCGAACCAAACGGCCGCTCTATAATACGAATAACTACTATTTGCCCGAAGGCAACAAGCGGGTGAAAGCGCTATCTGAAGGCGTAATCCGCCTGTTTGATGTCAAAAAGGAAGTGCCACCCCTGGGAGCCGTCCTAATTGACTGGTCGGGGCGCGATGTTCCTGGCTTTCGGGTATTGAATGCCAAAAATCTGAGCATCCAAGAGGTGACGCTACACCACTGTCTGGCTATGGGCATCATTGCCGAACGGACTGAAAATATCAGCCTCCTCAAATTCAACGTCTTGCTGCCACCCAAGTCTGACCGGCTGGTGACGCTGATTGCTGACGCTACCCACTTTGTGAACTGCAAGGGCAATATCAGCCTGGATAGCTGCGTGTTTGAGAACATGCTCGACGACGCCAGCAATATCCACGGGGTGTACGAAAACGTGGTCGATTACCTGGATGATTCCACCATTGGGATTCGCCTCAACCACGTAGAGCAAAATGGCTATACCTTTGCCGAACCCGGTGATAGCGTTCGTTTTATTAACCGGAATACCATGTTGCCTGCGCTAATAGCCAAGGTGCTAAAAGTAGAACCGGTCAACGAAAAATATTCCCTCATTACCCTGGATAGGCCAGTGAAAGGCCAACTGCCCGAAGCATCCGCCGTCGAAAATATTAGTTGGTGCATCCATTCGGCTACCATCCGGCATTGCATCTCCCGGCAGAACCGCGCCCGTAGCATCCTCATTCAGACGACCGGGAAGGTGCTCATTGAGGAGAATTACTTCAGTCCGATGATGGATGGGATTATCATTGGCGGGGAAGGCAACTATTGGTTTGAGTCGGGGCCAGTCAACCACGTAGTGATCCGTAAAAACGTGTTTGAAGACTTCGGACTAGACGGAACGGCCTATGCGCTCAATATTTGTCCAGACGTGAAAAAGGAATACCGCAAAGCGGGTTTCTACCACCAGAACGTGGTATTTGAACAGAACACCATCAAAACGTTCGACGTGCCCTTTATCTACGCCCGCTCGACCGACGGCTTAACCATCCGAAACAACACCCTCGTCCAAACCCATACATTCAAGGGCTTATCCCATGAGCCAGTGGAGATAGTGGTGGAATACTGCAAAAATATTGTGGTTGAGCAAAACAAGCATCAAGGAAATACGAAAAAGCTTTCAGTGCGAATCGAAAATTCCGATATGAAAACAGCCCGTATTTCCCCGAAGTCGCTGGTGGCGGAAACTAAGTAGTTGGTTCTTAAAAAACGCAGTCTGGTCGTAGCGTCCGCTACGACCCCAAAAGCAGGCAAGCGTCCGCT
>JAZKGK010000271.1:0-8368 GCA_040385915.1 Bacteroidota bacterium | reverse complement strand
GCTCGATTCAATCAGCTTTTATGCCTACCACTTACTCATCAGCTCCACTGCTAGGATTGATGGGCGGTCATTTGAGCGGACGCTCAATAGGTTGGTGGTCTTAGCGGACGCTAAGACCAGGTGGGAGAATTCTATATTGTCCTTAATGTAACTCTCCAAGGGTTTCAAACCCTTGGAGAGTTGTGCTTCGTTTGATGGCTGTTGTAAACATTAATCAATGCGACCCTGTTGAAAAATCGCAACGCCTCTGTCTGGTCTTAGCGGACGCTAAGACCAGGCGACAGACCAGGCGAGAAACAAACGTACTATTACCACCCATGCTTATTTGTTTTATGTTACAGGTAGGCATTTTTCTGTTACGATATAATCACCATTGTATGCAGGAGTTCCCTAACATTGTCCTGCCGAATTGATTTAGTGAACCGACGGTAAAGAGGAAAGACCTGTATTCCTACTTGACTATCGCCAGGCTGAAGCAAAGCGTCTATTACCTGTTCTGAGAATTCGGACAGTCTTCATTCATCAATAAACTTAATTTAAGTATGATTCCATCTTTCCGCTTCCGAGCTATGCTCGCGTGGTTGGGTATGCTCGTATGGAGCGCCAGCCAAACCTTTGCCCAGTACAATCCCGCCACCTACCAATCTACTGCCCCGACTTTTCCAGTCACTTATACTGATGCCCAGAAAGCCCAGCAGCGCACCAACGGGACGACCATGATGAATGCACTCATCAGTGCTGCCACTGGCGCACAAACCAGTTACACCATTCCCGCAGGCGTTTACCGTATTTCTGGTGGTCTCTACGGCATTAGCAACCGCAACAATTTCACCATCAATGGAGCAACGACGGTAGAAATCTGGCTGGAGTATGACAACACGCGCAAAAGTCTTCAGTGGTTGAGCCTGAACAACTGTATTAATATCAAGATCGCCGGAGCCATCACGTTTGACTCCGAGAAGTTGCAGTTCATTCAATGCACTGTTCAAGGGTGGAATGCTGGCAACGGCACCATCGACGTACAGGTGATGCCTGGCTACGATGTCAATTTTACCGATGTAGCTAATCAATCCAATTATGGATTCAATACCAATATCTTTCACTACAATCCGCAGGGTATCAACCTGACGCGGCCTTTCCTCAACTCCTTCACCAACTATGATGCGGCCGATATTACCAAGAAGCGTCTCAATGTGGGAACAGATTATTTTAGCAGCGAAGGAAACCTGCTGCAAGTAGGGCACCTTATCCTGATTCGTAATAACATTCAAGGAAGCCGGCATCCGGTTGAGATTAATACCAACTGCACTGATATTGAAGTGAATGGCCTCCAGTCTTATTATGGACCGATGTGGGCTTCGGCTTGGAGCCATGGACGATTTGCCAACATCAACTGTTCCAACTACCGCCGACCGGGTAGCAACCGCCTGGGAGGCAGTGAGGAACCTGGCAATATGGACTACGTGAATGAGCTGATTTACGACGGCTGTAACTCCGGTCCTGGTCAGGATGATGGCGTGAATGCCTTGCGGCTAATGGCCTGGGTAGGCGAACAGGTAAGCCCGAGCGTGGTGATTATGCACGTGCAACCCGTCATTGGAGAAAAAATAGCCTTCTATGATAGTGACAACTGGGCTTCTGAAGGCACGGCTCTGGTGGCGGCTACTCCGGTACTGGTTACCGACGAAGCCCAACGGGTTCGGCTAATCACCCAGATTAACAACTGGCAGGCTGCCCACGGGTGGGCTTGGCGATTAGATGCCAATCAGCCTGTATGGTCGGTGACACTGGACCGGAACTTGAGTATTAAGCGCAATTCGATTGTAGACCGTTCGGGCAACCGGATGAGGAAGATTACGGCCAGCAACTGCTACTTCGCCGATATGAACGTGCCAAATTTCGTTTTTCGGGGTGTGGATGAGATCATGATCGAAAACAACGTGCTGGAACGGGGACGTTGGGAAGCTATCCTGGCTGAGCCTTCGCGCTACTGGTGGGAAGGTCCCTTGCCCCACAATATCACCATCCGCAACAATCAACTCAACTACACGGGCAACAAATACGGTAAAACCATTGCCAACACGGGCAAAACTTCCACCATCCGCGTGGGAGTAGATGGTGATTATGCGGCCAAGGTGATCAATAATGTCACCATCACGGGCAATACTTTCCGCGGACAAACGGTAAATCCGCTGATGGTAAAGAACAGCAAGAACGTCACCATTACCAACAACACGTTTATTACTCCTGAACCCGAAAATGGCCATTTATCGGCGTATGGACAGGAGATTCACGCGGCCATTTTCGTAGCCGCCGACAGCAACGTGACTATTTCGGGCAATCAACTGGTTTCGGCCACGGGAGCTACCACGGCTTTGGTGCAGGTAGGGCCGTACATGGATTACACTAACTTTGTCGGTACCGATGTGCCGCCACTTCAGCCGATTGGTCTGACGGCAAATGCCGTATCAACTACGCAATTTACCCTCACCTGGCAAGACAATGCCCTCAACGAGAACGGTTTCATTATCGAACGAAAGGTGAATGCCAGTGGAGCCTACGTACAGCTTGCGACGGTAGCCGCCAACACCACCAGCTATCAGGATAACAGCCCGCATACGGCCAGTGACGACTATTATTATTACCGCGTTCGTTCGTATCGGGGAAATCTTTGGTCGGCCTTCTCGAATGAGGCATCGGCCCGGCTGCCGTTGCCCAATGGTGGCGGCCTGGATTATAATTACTATGAAGGCATCTCGCATACCCAAACGACCATGCCTGATTTCAATTCAATGACGCCCGTATCGACGGGTTATACCGCCAACTTCACCCTGGCGGTGAGCCAAGTGGCCGAGTACTTTGGGGTTGTCTACTGGGGCGATATCAAAATTACTACGGCAGGCAGTTACACTTTTTATACCAATAGCGACGACGCCTGTAAAGTATACTTAGATGGCAATCTGGTGGTAAATCAAGGGCCGTTCGGGCAGGATCAATCGGGCACGGTGAGCTTAACGGCAGGTTTGCACCGCATCCGGCTGGAGTATTTTCAGGGTTTTGGCGGCAAGTCATTGATTGTGAGTTGGGATGGGCCGGGCATCAGCCGGGTAGCCATTCCTTCTTCCGTCTTATTTCGCTCGGCGATGACTACGGGCAATGGACTGATGGCGAACTATTTCAACGGGACAAACTTCGAAAATAGGGTTTTGCAGCGCGTAGACCCCACGATTAACTTCGACTGGGCGGCGGGCTCTCCTGATGGAACAGTGCTGATGGATGGCTTCTCGGCTCGCTGGATAGGGCAGATTCAACCCGCTTTCTCGGAAACCTATACGTTCATTATCAACTCCGACAATGGCCGCCGGCTTTGGATCAACGACCAACTCATCATCGATAAGTGGTTGTCCGACTGGAGCATTGAATATACCGGAACTATTGCGCTACAAGCCGGACAGAAGTACAATATTCGTCTCGAATATTTTGAAGACTATGGTGGAGCCAACTGCAAGCTTGAGTGGTCGAGCCCTAGCCAGCTGCGGCAGGTAGTGCCGCAAGCACGACTTTACCCCACTTTTTCGGGCAATGGCACGGGGCTGAGCGCAGTTTATTTTAATGGTAATAACTTCCAGACGCAGGTATTGCAACGAACCGATCCGACAGTAGCCTTCGACTGGGGCAATGGTTCACCAGCAGCGGGTGTAAACGCAGACAACTTTTCCGCTCGCTGGACTGGCTTTGTACAGCCCACGTATTCAGGTGCGTATAGCTTCTACATCAAATCGGACAATGGTCGGCGGGTATGGGTAAACAATCAACTGGTTGTTGATAAGTGGCTGAATGATTGGGATGTGTGGTACAGTGGTTCGATCAACCTGTCAGCAGGACAGAAGTACCCTATTAAGGTAGAATATTTTGACGGCGTGGGTGGAGCCAACATTTCCCTGCAATGGGAAAGTGCCGACCAAGCCAGGGAAGTGGTGCGAACCAGTCAACTGTACGTAAATGGGGCTGGTGCCCGGTTTTCAGCCGAAGATGCTGCACTCACGTTATTTCCCAACCCCGCCGATGCGGTGGTGACGTTGCAGTGGAATGGGTTGGAGGAAGAATCGGAGGCCATGCTTTCTATCGTCAATGTGCGGGGGCAACGCGTGTATACCCAAGCCGTCAAAGGCAACACGCATCAGCTCCGTACCGACGGATTGGCTGAAGGCCTCTACCTTATTCACCTCCAATCGAGCCAGTCAATCGCTTCGCAAAAGCTCCTTATCCGTCGCTAAATTCACTGTCTTAATTTATACTGGTTATTCACTATGTATTCGCCATTAAATTCACATTTATTCACTAGTCAAATTTCTTCTTCCAACAAGTTATGAAAATACTCTTTAAGCCACTACTGCTCACGTTGTTGAGTTGTTTGCCTCTATTGACGTCTGCCCAACGATGGCAAATGAAACAAGCGCCCTTGATGACGCCCTTTTCATCGAATCTGGATACGAACAATGTATTGGGCGAGTACCCGCGTCCGCAGTTGACCCGTACCGCCTGGATGAACCTGAATGGGGTATGGCAATATCAACCCGGTGTTTCGGCCACGGATGCGTTTCCTACGGGGAAGTTAGCCAGCAAAATACTAGTGCCTTTTCCGGTCGAGTCGGCGGTATCTGGCGTGATGGAACACCACGATCGGTTGTGGTACAAACGCAAGTTTACCCTTCCGGCTGGCTGGGCTGGCAAAAAGATACTGCTTCACTTTGGCGCGGTAGATTGGGAAACCCAGGTATTCATCAATGGACAGAGTATTGGTAACCACAATGGCGGCTATGACGCTTTCTCGTTCGATATCACCTCGTTCCTGACCGCAGGAGAGCAGGAGTTGACTGTTCGTGTTTTTGATCCCACCACCGACGGCGGGCAACCCGTGGGCAAACAGAACTTAAATCCCGGAGGCATCGTCTACACTCCCTCCTCCGGGATTTGGCAGACGGTATGGCTTGAGCCAGTAGCACCAACCAATATCGATCAGTTAAAAATCACGCCAGATATTGACAAAAACCAAGTGACTGTAAACGTAAAAACGCTAGGCGCTTCTGCCGGGATGCAGGTGAAAATCATCGTAAAGGAGGGCGCTACGCAGGTGGCCCAGCTAACCGGGGCACCTAATTCTAACCTGGTGCTTACGATCAACAATCCTAAATTATGGTCGCCCGATTCCCCTTTCCTCTACGACTTAGTCGTTACGCTCACGAATAGCACCAGCACAGTAGATGAGGTAGGCAGCTATTTTGGCATGAGGAAAATCTCTTTGGGCACGGCCCGAAATGCCAAAAGAATGTTGCTGAACAACAAATTTACCTTCCAGTTTGGTCCGCTCGATCAAGGTTTCTGGCCCGACGGGCTGTACACCGCTCCAAGCGACGAAGCATTGAAATGGGACATCGTGAAGATGAAGGAAATGGGCTTTAATATGGTGCGTAAGCACATCAAGGTAGAGCCAGCCCGTTGGTATTACTGGTGCGACAAGTTAGGGTTAGTGGTTTGGCAGGATATGCCCAACAGTGGGGGAGAGAATGGCAATAAAACAGCCGAGCAAAAAGCCAATTTTGAGGATGAAATGCGGCGGATGATCGACACGCACTACAATTATCCATCCATTGTGTTATGGGTTGTTTTCAATGAAGCATGGGCGCAGTACGAAACCGAACGCGTGACCCAATTGGCCATGAGTTACGATCAAACGCGTTTATTTACGCCAGGCAGCGGTTGGTGGGATGCCGAAGTAGGCCACATCAAGGATAGCCATTCCTACCCATCGCCGTCCAAACCCGAAAGCACGACGAGAGCGGTGGTAAACGGCGAGTTTGGAGGCGTGGGCTATCTGGTAGAGGGGCATATTTGGTCGCCGGACGTTTTTCAATACCAATCAGTAAGCTCTGCTCAGGAATTGGAAGATGTATTTACCGGTTTTTGCAGCCAGATCGAAACCTTTATCCAGGAGGGCTTGAGCGCGGTGGTCTATACGGAGCTAACCGACGTTGAATTTGAGATCAACGGCTTCATTACCTACGACCGCAAGGTAGTCAAACTACCAGCGGCCAATCTGAAAAAGATCATTTCGGGTACCATCGCCTCTGCCGACAGCGCCTATATCTATCGGAAAATACTACCAACTTCCGAAGACATTAAGCAAAGCTGGAAATACTCTACCACCGCTCCGGCCAGCAATTGGACCACCTCCGCCTTTAACGACGCGAGTTGGACAACGGGCAGTGGTGGTTTTGGTACGGCCAGTGTGGCAACTATGCCGTTAGGTACGCTCTGGAATACATCCGATATATGGCTGCGGAAAAGCTTTACGCTCAGCGACATCACACCTGCTCAGTTCAGTAAACTTTGCATCCGGATGATTCACGATGACGATGTAGAAATCTATTTAAATGGTGTGTTAGCCTGCTCACGCAGTTCTTTTATGGGCAATTATGCTTACTATCCCTTCTCGCAAGCGGCTCTGAATGCCCTTCAACTGAATCAGACCAATGTCATTGCCGTACACTGCAAACAAGTATTTGGTGGGCAGTCCGTGGACGTTGGGATTTACCTAAAAGCAGCCACCAATGATCCGATAAGTAATATTCGAGGGATTACGGCCACGTATTTCAATGGACAAAACTTTGAAACGCCCATCCTGCAACGCACCGATGCCAACATCAATTTTAGCTGGGGAACAGGTTCTCCCGCTGCCGGAATCAATGCGGATAACTTCTCGGTTCGCTGGGTTGGCCAATTACAGCCCGCCTTTACCGAAACCTACACCTTCCACCTAAACTCCGACAATGGCCGCCGCCTGTGGATCAACGATCAGCTCATCATTGATAAGTGGCTGAATGATTGGGGCATTGATTATACGGGCACCATTGCCTTACAAGCGGGGCAGAAATATAACATCAAAGTAGAATATTTTGAAGCGGTTGGAGGAGCCTCCTGTCGGTTGGAATGGGAAAGTCCGCATCAGACCAGGCAGGCAGTGCCTGACGAACGTTTCTTCCCCCTCATGGGAGAAGGTGTAACCGGACAATACTTTAACGGGCAGAATTTTGAAACGCCCATCCTCACCCGCAAAGATGCCAACATCAGCTTTGATTGGGGTCCAGGCTCGCCCGACCCAGCCGTAAATGTGGATAATTTCTCCGCGCGATGGACCGGCCAGATTCAGCCCGCCTTCAGCGAAACCTACACCTTCCGCATTAATTCCGATAACGGACGGCGCTTGTGGATCAATAATCAACTGATCATTGATAAATGGCTACCAGATTTCGGAGTAGAATACGTAGGAACGATTGCCCTGCAAGCCGGACAAAAATACGATATCAAGCTGGAATACTTTGAGGTAGAAGGCGGAGCCACCTGTCTGCTCGAATGGGAAAGCACCAGCCGATCCAGGCAGGTGGTGCCTCGCGAAAGACTATTCCCCAGCATAGGCGATGGCGTAATGGCGCAGTACTTCAACGGACAGAACTTTAATACTCCCCAACTGATTCGCAAGGATGCCAATATCAATTTTAACTGGGGAACTGGCTCGCCTTCGCCATTGGTAAATGCTGACAGTTTCTCCGCTCGCTGGACCGGCCTAATTCAGCCGCGGTTTACGGAAGACTATACCTTCTATGTCAATTCTGATAATGGGCGGCGCTTGTGGATCAACAATAAACTGATCATTGACAAATGGATAAATGATTGGGGTGTCGTATACAGCGGCGTTATTCGATTGAATGCCGGACAGAAATACAACCTCCAACTGGAGTATTTTGAAGACTACGGTGGCGCTGGTTGTCAACTCGAATGGAGCAGTATCAGCCAGGTTCGGGAAGTGGTGCCCCAAAGCCAGTTGTATTCTCAAATGGCCCCTGGTCTACGGGTAAGTTCGGCAGAAAAGCCCTCAGCAGCGCAACTAGTCTTGTACCCTAATCCAGCTACCCATGAAGTTACCCTGGAATGGACTGATTTGGGAGCCGATGCGGTTCATATTACCCTTGTCAACACGTTGGGGGAAGTGGCGTATAGCCAAGCGGTTCAAGGCAAAAAACAGGTTCAACTCAAAACGAACGAATGGAAATCTGGCCTGTACATCGTCATGGTGCGCGGCAATCAAACAGTACTAAAGTCTAAATTGATTATCCGTCGATAATGCCTTTGCCCATAGGGATTAGCGTAGCTTTCTACTTCTAAAAGGGAGGTGACGCTAGTCCCTGTTTTTTGTTTGTTGAACTGATTACTGGACATTTCCTGCTAGGCGTCATCTACATCCCCCTACCCCCCTTCAAAGGCTACCGTTTATACATAAGTCTGGCAAATTGAGTAGCAGTAGCTTATC
>JAZKGK010000270.1:0-18749 GCA_040385915.1 Bacteroidota bacterium | reverse complement strand
ACTCATTTTACCGCTAATTGCCAACGCGTATTCTGTTTGTGCTATTTTCCTTTCAATATTTTCTGATATCGATCGGCATCTTTAAATAGTTGTAGGGCAGCTAATACATCCACATCATTGTCAAAAGAAGCTTCCTGGATACCTTTTTGTAAATAGTACCGAGATACAATCTCCTCTTCTAATAACGGTTTAATTTCAGCTTTGAATTTCTGTAAATCGGATTCTTTGTTATGAAAAATCTTTGTTCGAAGCGCCTTAATCTGCTCCTGAATACTATCGAAGTATTTTTCTTTTTTAGAATTTACTTCCAGATCTTCCAGATTTCTTTCTACCTGAGTTACATAATCATACTCTTTTCCTCCGAGCCATTTCACAAAATCTTGGTATTCAGTATCAGTAAGCGAAAACTCCTTCGCTGATTTAATGGTGGAATGCTCGAGATAATACTTGTTTGCGTAATCAAAAAATAAATTCTTGGAATCAAGACTTAATGCAATAGAAGGCATATTAGGGCGAGACACATCGATATCAGGTGTTACTCCCCCTCCATCATATACCACACGGCTATTTTTGGTCTTAAAGGCGACTCTTAATGAATCGGGTATCTTACCGGCACTCCCATCTTCATTGCGATGCGTATAATCAATTGCCTGGATGCAGCGGCCACTTGGAATATAGTATTTAGCCGTAGTGATTTTTAATTTAGAGTTATAAGATAAAGAACGGGTTGCTTGAACTAAGCCTTTTCCGTACGTTCTCTGCCCAATCAGTACCCCTCGATCATAATCCTGAATAACCCCCGAAACGATTTCGGCGGCTGAGGCACTTCGGCTGCTAGTAAGTACCGTTACTGGCATATCAGTATCTACTGGGGTATTGAGCGCCGTATAAGTCTTGTTCCAATCAGTTACTTTACCCTTGGTACTCACAACATCGGCATCTTTAGGTATAAAGATATTGGAAATATTGACCGCTTCACTCAACAGCCCACCGGGATTATCGCGCAAATCAAAAATCAACTTTTTAGCTCCCTTGGACTTCAATTCTACTAACGCATTTTTTACTTCGCGGCTGGCACCGCTGGTAAAATCTTTTAAGGCAATGTATCCGACTTCCTCATTGATCATCCCATAATAAGTCACATTATTCACTTTGATATTTTCTCGGGTAACAGGAACATCCTGGGTATTATTCTGACCGTATCTTTTTATAGTTAATTTTAATATTGTTCCTGCTTGTCCTTTTAATAGTTTGCTAATACTTTCTTGTGATTTTCCTTTCAAATCGATACCATCGATCTTGATTACCTCGTCGCTAATTTTAAGGCCCGCTTTTTCAGCAGGCGAGCCCTCAAAGGGCATAATGACCATCGTTTTACCATTCCTTGGACCTACTACCGCTCCGATACCACCATACTGACCAGTAGTCATTGTAAGGTAATCTTCGATCTCATCTTCAGGAATGTAGTTGGTATAAGGGTCGAGGGAGCGAAGCATGGCATCAATTCCCGTTTTAATTACTTCATTGGGATTGATCTCATCTACATAATACGTATTCACTTCTTTGAAAAGTGTACCGAAAATATCCAGATTCTTAGCAATCTCAAAGTACCGTTCTCCGGGATCCTTGAACGCTACCAAACTCAGAGCAACTATCAATAGTAGCCCTGGCACTATTAGCTTTGCACGTTTTACCTGCATTGTCCGAAATATAATTAGCGTAGATTGAAATAACCTGAGCGTATTATTGAAAATGAAGACTGAAGCATATGTCTATTATCGCAAAAGATAATTCAAAAAACATGATTCATTCTAAACGCTTCAATGCTAATATCAGCTTTTTTTCTATTATATCAAACGCATTTTCTTCTTTAGCAATGTATAAAATGGCAACAAAAGCAGGATTTTTTTTTTCTGAATGTAAGAAAAAGCTAGCTTTATTCAGACGGTAGGCTTCACGTATCCGACGTTTGAGGCGATTGCGAACAACGGCCTTCTTGAAATGCCTTTTGGGGACAGTAAATAATAGTTGGGGAAGAATGACGGGCTTGTCTGTATACAAATAGAGCAATCGGAATGGGTATAAATAAAGAGAGGAACCCTTTTCAAAGAGTTCCTTGATTATTTTCTTACTTGAAAGCCTCTCTCCTTTGGGGAATGTCTGATTCAAGGGATGAACATTTAAGTATACGTTATCTCTCTGACGAATCAAACATTGCTATCTACTACAGTATTCTTAATCTCTAGGATTAAGAAAGTGTTATAAACTATCCCTTATGCCTTCTTTCGTCGGAAACAGTCAGTTTCTTACGACCTTTGGCGCGGCGACTGGCCAATACTCTTCTACCATTAGCAGTAGACATCCGCTCGCGGAAACCGTGCTTATTTCTTCTTTTGCGTTGCGAAGGTTGAAACGTTCTTTTCATCGTACCTCTTTTTTAATTGGGCTTGCAAAAATAGGAAATGTTTTTACTATTACAAATAACACAAGTAAAATTTATTTAAAGTACTACTTATGAAATTTACTGAATGGCATTACGCGTCGTACATAGGTCGATTGCATCAAAGGCTTATGTTAGCCATCTTTGCGCAATGGATGTTTCAGAAATGTTTTTTTGAGATGGCTGCTCTTCGACAGGAGAGGAAATGTTTTCACCAACTTTTGATATTACCAAGATCATTTTGTGTAGTTACTTAGCTGATTGCAAATACTTTCCCTAAAGATGCCCTTAGCATAATGATCAGATTATTGCTAACTACTTATGTAATTGGTTTGGCAGCCACTAGCTTATCCACTTATTAGCTTATCCACTCATATGCGTTACACCATTTCTTGCGAAGCTGCCCAAGCACATTATCTTGCTATTGAATTGCTTATTCCTAGCATCGTAGCAGATGAAATAGAGTTACAGTTACCCGCCTGGCGTCCTGGGCGTTATGAGCTAGCCAACTTTGCCAAAAATATTCAGCGTTTTGAAGTCTGTGATGAGTACAACCGCTCTGTTTCCTTCCAAAAGACAACCAAAGACCGATGGAAAGTGCAGACCAAAGGGATTAAACAAGTAAGGGTTCGGTATACTTACTATGCGCAACAACGCGATGCGGGTGGCTCTTGGCTTGATGAAACGCTAGTCTATATTAACTTTATTAACTGTTTGGTTTATATGGAGGGGCGTATAAGCAAGACTTGTGAAGTACAACTGCAAATGCCTGCCAATTACCAGATCGCTTGCGGGCTTTCAGAAACGGGCAAACACTTACTACAAGCAAAGGATTACTACGAATTGGTGGATAGTCCGATGTTGGCAAGTGAATTTTTACAACATGAAACCTATCAAGTTGATGAATCTACTTTTCACCTCTGGCTGTGGGGCAATTGCCAACCCAGTTGGGAAAACGTAAAAGCTGATTTTAAGCGCTTTACTCAGAAACAAATGCAAGTAATGGCAGGAAGCCAGCCGGATAGTTTCCCTTCTCCACATTACCATTTCATTTTCCAATTTCTGCCTTATAAACATTACCATGGGGTAGAGCATCACAACTCTACGATGATTGTACTAGGGCCAGATACAGCATTCGATCAACTCTATCCTGAACTTTTGGGCATTAGCTCACACGAACTATTCCATGCCTGGAATGTAATTCGAATTCGCCCTGCTGAATTACTTCCCTACGATTTTACCAAGGAAAATTATTTTCCAACTGGCTTCGTAGCTGAGGGCGTAACTACTTACTATGGCGACCTCTTTTTAAAAAGATCTGGTGTATTTACTTTGGAAGCCTACCTGGCCGAACTGAATACTACACTGAAAAGGCATTTTGAAAATAATGGACAGGCATTTCAATCACTGGTAGAGTCTTCATTCGATTTGTGGCTGGATGGCTATACCGCAGGGATACCAAACAGGAAAGTCTCTATTTATCACAAGGGAGCCATCGTAGCACTCATACTGGATTTAGAGATTCGGCAGCGGACTTCCCACGTTCGTTCGCTTGATGATGTGATGCGATTTATGTGGGAGCATTTTGGAAAACGGCAGGTTGGATACACAATAGCAGATTACCGTGCCGCCGTGGAAGAGGTGACTGGTCGTTCTCAACAATCGTATTTCGATGAATGTATTACAAGCAATGCGCCTTTGGAGACACGTCTTAACCAGGCACTGGACTTTGTAGGATTAACCCTGGTATCCAATAACGCCCCTGCAGTAGAACTAAGATTTCAAGACAATATAATGGAGGGACAAAGAGAAAATTTGGAAAGGTGGCTGAGCTAAATTATTAACCATGCTACATACTTTTTGAATTGAAAACTCATAAGCTTAATACTTTATCTGGATCCTCTTCTAATACATTATACCACTTTCCCAGTACTTGAGTGATTTGCTCATTTTCAATAAGAAAGCCATCGTGACCGTATAATGAGTTAATTTCCTCGTAGCGGGCACCAGGAATATGTTTCGCCAAAAAATGCTGTTCTTCTACCGGAAATAGGATATCGGTCCCAATCCCTAAAACCAACGTCCGGGCTCTTATTTCCTGCAAGGCATGGATAATACTTTGTCTACCTCGACCCACATGGTGAGAGTCCATTGCCTTAGACAAAGTCCAATATGAAAAAGCATTAAATCGTTTTACCAACTTATCTCCCTGGTACTGTTGATAGCTACAAGCACGGAATTGCTCTGTTTTCTCATCATCTTGCTCAGTTTGCATGGTTACGTAGGTATCATAATTACGGTACGAAAGCAAGGCAATAGAGCGGGCTGTTTTTAGGCCTGCATTACCAGCATCAGAACGCTTTTCCAACCAGGTTGGGTCAGCCTGAATAGCTAACCTTTGCGATTCATTAAAAGCGATTCCCCAAGCAGAATGGCGAGCATTCGTAGCAATCAACACTAGATTTTGAATAACTATTGGATGCATAATTGCCCATTCCATAGCCTGTTGACCACCCAAAGAACCTCCAATACAGGTATGAATCCGCTCAATTCCCAAATGCACTCTTAGTAAATCCAAGGCACCTACAATATCGCGGATAGTCAGCGTTGGAAAATCGTGGTAATATGGTTCGTTCGTTTCAGGATTGATAGAAAGTGCCTGAGTAGATCCATAGCAAGAGCCTAAAATATTCGCACAAACAATAAAATGAACAGAGGGATCAAATAGTTTGCCCTTACCAACCAAACCCTCCCACCATTCGGAAGCATTGGCATTAGCTGTCAAAGCATGACAAATCCAGACTACATTATTTTGTTCTGGATTAAACGTTCCATAGGTAGAATACGCTACTTGAAATCCGGCTAAATGTTTACCCGATTCAAGGGGATAAGTAAGGGAGTAAGTAAATTGTTGGTCTTCCAAGGTCAAAAAAGTTTGAGTAGTCAGGCCGCCTCCAAGTGGTTGCGGCCTGACCAGATAATTTATACTTCAACCGTTTCGCTGGTGCGAACTTTTTCAAAAGCCTGGATAAGATCGGCTTTGATATCATCTATATGTTCAATACCTGCTGATATTCTCAACAAAGTAGGCTTCACTCCTGCACTTATCTGCTCCTCTTCACCCAATTGCTGGTGAGTAGTGGAAGCTGGATGGATAATGAGGGTTTTAGCATCACCCACATTGGCCAGATGACTTACTAATTTCAAGCTGTTTACAAATTTTTCCGCATTTTCCTTTCCCCCGCGAATATTGAATGACAAAACGCCACCAAAGCCTCGCTTCAGGTATTTGTTTGCTAAAGAATGATAAGGACTGCTAATCAAGCCTGGATAGTTCACACTTTCTACTTGTTCGTGCTGCTCTAGCCACTGAGCGAGCGCTAAAGCATTTTCCACATGGCGTTGTACACGTAGAGAAAGCGTTTCTAACCCTTGCAAAAAGAGGAAGGAATTGAATGGGCTCAGTGCGGGGCCAAAATCTCTTAATCCTTCTACTCTTGCCCGGATAATGAATGCGATGTTGCCAAATGGGCCATTTTTTCCAAATACATCGTTAAACACCAGTCCATGGTAACCTTCGGATGGCTCGGTAAACTGCGGAAATTTACCATTGCCCCAATCGTAGTTACCAGAATCGACAATAACGCCACCGATGCTATTGCCATGTCCGCCAATCCACTTGGTAGCCGATTGCACTACAATGGCTGCGCCATGCTCAATAGGGCGGAACAAGTACCCAGCAGCGCCGAAAGTATTGTCTACAATCAGCGGAAGGTCATGTTTTTTGGCCAATGCCGCGATGGCATCAAAATCTGGGATATTAAATTCAGGATTACCAATTGTTTCCAGGTAAAGCGCTTTGGTTTTGCCGTCGATCAATTTCTCAAAGCTTTCTACTTTGTCACCATCAGCGAAACGCACGTCAATGCCTAATCTTTTGAAGGCTACCTTAAATTGGTTATAAGTTCCTCCGTAGAGAAAAGAGGTAGAAACAAAATTATCGCCTGCTTGTAGGATATTATTCAAGGCAATGAACTGCGATGCCTGACCCGAACTTACTGCCAAGCCTGCTACCCCACCTTCTAAAGCGGCAATGCGCTTCTCGAACACATCGGTAGTAGGGTTCATGATACGGGTATAAATATTACCAAACTCCTTTAAAGCAAACAGATTAGCTCCGTGGGCAGCATCCTTGAATACAAAAGATGTAGTCTGATAGATGGGAACGGCACGTGAACCGGTAGTAGGATCCGCTTCCTGGCCAGCGTGCAACTGTAACGTTTCAAAATTAAGGGCTTGTGACATGGCAGATTATAGTTAAAAGGTTTTTAGCTACAGATTTCTTGTTTTTGAATCGTTCTGAAATGCGTGCATAAACGACCACGAGGCCGGAATGCGGACAAATTACTGAATTGATAATGAATGGTAGTCGGAAAGTAAAATCGAGGTGTATACAAAAGCCCCCCTAACCATTTCAGCAAAATGCTTGGCGCCTTAGTCAGCAACAACAGCTAATAATATGGCTACAAGGTAAACAATAGACAAACTTGAGGTAATTGTTCCTGGAAACGGACAGCAATAGATTGGTTTGATAGATCATTTCAATGTTAAATTTATATTTCCTAATGGTGTTTTAGGTAGGAATTAGCACCTTTCCGTTTTGGTAGGTTGCCTGAGGTTTATCGAGCCTATTCTCTCCCCTCATCTTTATAAATCAATTGAGCGGTATGTGCTACACGCGGGTAATTGACTTGTTAGCGCAATATTATTATTTTTATATCAATCATACAAATGCACACACGATTATTTTCATTCGCCTTCTCTTGCTCAGTATATTAGCCAAGTGGCTATTTGAAAAGATCGGTAAATTTCTGAGTAAGCAAAGTTCTCGAAAATTGAGCCTCAGCAAGCTTCCTGGCATGCTTCTGATAGGTTAGTAAAAGTGAGCTATTTAACAAAAACGGCTGAATATGTTCATAAAAACAATCCGGCTTGCTAGGATCGATATATAAGCCACACTGTTCATTCTCTGTCAATTCCTTTATCCAGCCTTTAAAATTAACTATACAAAGTTTACCTGATGCCAGCGCATCGAAAAATTTATTCGGACTGCCAGTTTCCAGCACCGGTAGCGAGGCAAAAGAAATATATACGGCGTCAGTTACCTGAAGGATATCGCGAAGGGCATACTTATCGGCATGTGGTAAGAATTGCAGGTTGTTCAGTTGATACGCATCAGCCAATTGTTGTAGCAGCAGCAATTCAGCGCCTTTTCCTACAATCAGGAACCTGACTTTATCAGAAAATAGACAAGCCCTTGCGGCATCTAGCAAGTATTTTAGGTGATTTGCCTTGCCAATCGTACCAAAATACGTAATGACAAAATTCCCCTCTACCCCAAATTTCTTTTCCAACAACCCTTTTTTCTCTTCCATATGAAAGAATTCGCAATCGGCTATGTTGGGAATCAGGTATATTTTCTTTCCTGCAACCGCTTGCTCAATTCCGTTGCGGATGCCTGGTGAAAGCGCTATCATTTTATCTGCCTGCTGATAAATTTTCCTTTCCAAGGCAAACAACATTTTTTTGAGTAAGGCATTTCGAATGACTCCCATTTGCACCGGTGCCAATGGCCACAGATCGCCGACTTCAAAATAATATGGAATCCGATGAAAACACTTCAGCAACAAGGCTATTATGCCAGTGGTAAGCGGGGTAGAAACAGCATAACATATACTAATGTTTGGAATTTTTCGGGCGGCATTATACGCTAGAAGGATGAACTTCAGAAAAGAGAATATCCTTCCTAAAAATCCTTGCACATTATCATAATAAATAGGTAAGTAGTGTACATGTATTCCATTAATGCTTTTAACAGTATAGGTGGGCTGATTATGACGGGTAATCAAATCTACTGACATGCCAGCATCGACCAATGCCTTAGCCAGGTAATAAGAGCGAGTGGAACCACCTTCAGCTAAGGTACAGAAGTGCTGATGGATGTACAGGATTTTCATGACTGCGGCCTAAAGGATAAACTACTAGAAAACCCTTATTAGGGTGTAATAATCAATCATTTACTCTGTCTTGTTCATTAACAGCATTTTATCTTTTTATTAAATTTTATCTCCTAAGACCGGTATCGAATCTACAGGCAAAGGTATATCTTTGTCAAGCAAGCCATCCAATTATCCTTCTGAATTTATGAGTCAACCTTACCGTGCTTACCGCGAACAGTCCGCCCGTAGACCGGGAACTTCTACGTTGAAAGAAGCTATCGGGGAATTGCTCAATACCTACCAACTGCGGGGTAAATTCAATGAAACGTACCTGGTAACTTATTGGGAAAAGCTCATGGGTTCCTGCATCGCTTCCCGAACGAGCCGCATTTACATGAATAACAAGAAGCTTTACATCCAAATAGACTCTGCGCCACTCAAAAACGAGTTAACTATGGCAAAGTCTAAAATGATTGAATTACTGAACCGCGAAATCGGTGAGGTTGTGGTAGAAGAAGTAGTATTTATTTAATTAGCAGATCTGGTATACACTAAACTTGTATTCCTTTGAAAGAAGCGTTGTCTGTTAGTCGAAAACCTACAAAAGTTTTCAACTAACAGACAACGCTTCTTTCATTTCAACTCCTAAAACTCTGCATTTTGTGGAGTCCGCGGGAAAGGAATTACATCGCGGATATTGGCCATGCCCGTCACAAAGAGGATAAGCCGCTCAAAACCCAACCCAAATCCACTGTGAGGCGCTGTGCCATACTGACGGGTTTCTAAATACCACCACAAACTTTCCTCGTGGATATCTAGCTCTTTTATCCTAGCATATAACTTATCATAGTTTTCTTCCCGCTGCGACCCACCAATGATTTCACCAATACCCGGAAACAAAACGTCCATCGCACGAACCGTTTTACCGTCCTCATTCTGCTTCATATAAAAAGCCTTGATTGCTTTAGGATAGTTATTTAGAATAACCGGCTTTTTGAAGTGCTTTTCTACTAAATAGCGCTCGTGCTCCGACTGTAAATCGGTCCCCCAACTTACGGGATATTTGAATTGATTCTTTTTATTGGCTTTAGAATTAACCAATATATCAATTGCCTCCGTGTAAGTAAGCCGCTCAAATTGGTTTTCGACTACAAACTTTAATTTCTCAATCAAACTCAACTCACTCTGTTCTTCCTTCTTCTTCATTTTTTCCTCGTCTTTCAGACGATTTTCCAAGAATAGTAAGTCATCCGGGCAGTTATCTAAGGCATATTGTACTAAGTACTTCAAAAAATCCTCAGCCAAATCCATATTATCCTGAAGATCATTAAAAGCCACTTCCGGTTCAATCATCCAGAATTCGGCCAAGTGGCGAACTGTATTCGAATTTTCCGCGCGAAACGTAGGACCAAAGGTATATACCTTAGACAAAGCCATCGCTCCTAACTCCCCTTCTAATTGTCCAGAAACTGTTAGATTCGTTTCTTTTCCAAAGAAATCCTCTTTGAAGTCTACTGTCCCATCTTCATTTTTCGGCGGATTTAAGGAAGGTAAGGTAGTAACCCGAAACATTTCTCCCGCACCTTCGGCATCAGAACCAGTAATAATGGGTGTATGCAGGTAAAAGAATCCTCGGTCATTGAAATATTTGTGTACCGCATAGGCCATAGCGTGACGAATACGCAGCACAGCTCCGAAAGTACTTGTACGCGGGCGCAAATGAGCAATTTCCCGCAAGAACTCCATTGAATGCTTTTTTGGCTGGAGAGGATATTTTTCTGGGTCGCAAACTCCGTATATTTCAATCTGCTTCGCTTGTACCTCTACACGCTGTCCCGCCCCTTGTGAAGAGATCAGTATACCCGTTATTGATACGCAAGCCCCTGTCGTTACCTGCTTTAATACCTCCTCAGAGAAGACACCGGCTTCGGCTACTGCTTGAATATTGTGAATGGTTGAGCCATCATTGATCGCGATAAAACTCACATTTTTCCCTTCACGCTTGGTGCGCACCCACCCTTTCACAATAATTTCTTGTCCGTTAGCCGTCGTTTGCAACAGTTCTTTTACCTGCGTCTTACTCATTTGTTTCGTTAGTGAATTTTTGTATCAAAACCAGCCAAAATTACTGATTCCATTGAGTTGGCACACCGCAAGGCTAAGGTTTTTTTAAGGTTTTACAAAATAGTGCTAAATTTGAATTTACAGACTTGTCAAGTAGACAGAAAGATATTGTTTGAAAGAAATGTGGTACGCTAATTGCCTGCGCACAACACTTTGTATAGGATAAGCGTTAGTTTAGCTATTATCATTCATTTTTGGAACCTTATTAAGTAGGAGATTTTATGCAAAGGCTTGGATTAAGTCAGTCACTTTCCCAGAAACTCTCTCCGCAACAGATACAGTTTATCAAGTTGTTGCAGGTACCTACCGCTGAACTAGATGCGCGTATTGAAGAGGAACTGGAAATAAATCCGGCACTGGAAGAAGGTCAGGAAGAGCCGATAAACGACGAAACAGATGACACATCGGAAGATTTCGATGACGAGGAATATAATGACCGGGACGACGACCTGGATGTAAACGATTACCTGCGCGACGATGACCTAAACGGTTATAAGATGCAGGGCGACGGCGCCAATGGCAATGAGGAAGATCGCGAAATGCCTATTCCAATGGTTTCGTCACTACCCGAGTCCCTGCTGTCACAACTAGGATTCCTGGGCCTGAATGAGAAGCAAATGCTCATTGGAGAACAACTGATTGGCAGTATTGATAATGACGGCTATATTCGGCGTGATTTAGAGGCGATTGTCAATGACTTGGCCTTCTCTCAAAACATTGAAACAACGCTGGAAGAAGTAGAGTCACTTCTACACCGCATCCAGCAGTTTGATCCGGCGGGTATTGCAGCACGCACCTTACAAGAATGTCTGTTATTACAACTCGACCGCAAAGACCACGATAATCCTGCCGTGAATAATGCCATTAAAATCCTGGATGAGCATTTTGAAGAATTTACCAAAAAGCATTACGACAAAATTCAGAAAAGACTGGATATTTCAGATGAACAATTGAAGGATGCTGTAAAGGTAATTACCAAGCTTACTCCCAAACCAGGTGATTCTTCTGCTGGTGATATTCGTACTCAATTTCTTATCCCGGATTTTATCCTGACCAATAACAATGGAAAACTGGAACTGACGCTCAATTCGCGTAATGCCCCTGAGCTGAAAATCAGCCGCTCCTATGCCGAAATGCTCGATACTTACGACAAGAGCAATAAGAAGGACAAAGGGATTCGCGAAACCGTTACCTTCGTAAAACAAAAGCTGGATGCTGCCAAGTGGTTTATAGATGCCATCAAACAGCGGCAACAGACCTTACTGAAGACGATGAATTCCATTGTACAGTTTCAATATGACTTTTTCCTGGAAGGCGATGAAAGTAAGCTGCGCCCCATGATATTAAAGGATATTGCTTCTAAAATAGATATGGATATCTCTACTGTTTCGCGCGTAGCCAACAGCAAATCAGTACAGACCGAGTTCGGAATTTATCCACTCAAATACTTTTTCTCCGAAGGAATTGCTACTGATTCGGGTGAAGACGTAAGCAGTCGGGAAGTGAAATTTATCCTGAAAGAATTTATTGAAAACGAGGACAAGCATACTCCACTTTCGGACGATAAACTGGAGAAAATGTTAAATGAAAAAGGATATAATATTGCCCGTCGTACGGTGGCCAAATATCGTGAACAGCTTAATATTCCTGTCGCACGTTTGCGGAAAGAACTGTAAAGATTAACCCAATCACAACTTTATATTTTTCAATTTGAACGCCCGAATAGCCAATTTTCTTTCTGCGTTATTTCATCCTTTGTTAATGCCAACGATGTTATACGCAGTCATTTTTTACTTCTCTCCTACCGCTGTTGGGCCAATAAATGGCAATATTCGCTTATATATGCTGGCTGGCATTATCATCGCTACTTTCTTCATCCCTGTTTTATTTATTTATATCTTATATCAGTTTGAAGCGATTGGAAGCCTTCACATGGAAGAGCAAAAAGATCGAACACTGCCATTTATATTAACTACGCTTATTTATGGTACTTTCACTTATTTTTTCTTCTGGCGCTTAAGCAGTTTAACTTCGATTTACCTCATCTTGGGAAGTATTACGGTGGCTGTAGGCTTGGTTACACTTATTAACCTGTTTTGGAAAATTAGTGCCCATAGTGTAGGGATTAGTGGTTTAGTAGGCAGCCTTATTGGTATTCATTACAAATTTGCTGACAGCGAACTTTTCTACCCGATTTTGGTTTTCATTCTTATTGCTGGTTTACTGATGAGCGCCCGGCTGTCAGTCAATGCCCATAATCCAGCTCAGATTCTGGCTGGTTGTACCTTGGGTTTATCGGTTAGCTTAGGATCTGTGTACTGGTTTCTTTAATTCACTAATAAACAGCCTATTATTCTACAATTGTAAATACACGCACGATGCTTAAAAAATATATCACCGTTTATACGGAATCTAATCCAAATCCCAACTCGATGAAGTTTGTGTTAAACTTTATGTTGGTACCCGAAGGCACAACATTCGACTTCCCAGATGTTGAAAGTGCAGCCCAAGGTTCACCTTTAGCGACGGAGTTATTCAATTTTGACTTTGTAAAACGGGTGTTTATCACCAGTAATTTTGTTACTGTTACCAAAGCCGAAGAAACGGAATGGGCTGAGATAATTTCTTCATTAAAGTCATTTGTGCAATCTTACTTTGAAGAAGGCAAACCTTTGCTTACACAGCAAAAGATGACTTCGTATGATAAAGCTTTGAATGAAGAAGATTCGGAGATAGTGAAAAAAATAAAGAGCTTACTTGATGAATACGTCCGTCCGGCAGTAGAATCAGATGGAGGGGCGATTAACTTTCACTCTTTCAACGAAGGCACGGTAAAAGTCCATTTACAAGGCTCTTGCAGTGGTTGCCCCTCTTCTACCATTACTTTAAAGGCAGGTATTGAAAACCTGCTAAAGCGGATGATTCCTGAAGTAAAAGAAGTGGTGGCAGAAGGAGTATAAAAAATTACGGTATTGATTTTTAAGGTCGTGGCACTTCTATAGGAGTAGCCACGACTTTTTTATTTTCAGGGAACATGATCTCGGCCAATTTTTCATTTTTTTCATAGTACTTGCAAAAACTTTTGAGCGCGCATTCCGGGCATTTAGGATTTCGTGCCACACATATATAACGTCCGTGCAAAATTAGCCAATGATGCGCCTTATTGACCCACACAGTAGGTATATGTGCCATCAACTGTTTTTCAACTTCTAATGGCGTCTTCGCCGACTGGCTAGCCAATCCCAGCCTTTTCGATACGCGAAATACGTGCGTATCGACCGCCATTGCCGGTTGGTTGAATATAACTGACGTAATCACATTTGCCGTTTTCCGACCTACCCCTGGCATTTTTTGTAACTCTTCTACTGTACCAGGTACCTCGGATGAATAATCATCTACCAGCATACGAGCCATTCCTAGCAAGTGCTTGGTTTTATTATTGGGATAAGAAACACTGCGGATATAAGGAAATAACTCATCAAAATTACTCACAGCCAAAAATTCAGGGGTTGGGAACCGCTCAAACAATGCTGGAGTAATCTGGTTGATACGTTTATCCGTGCATTGCGCACTAAGGATAACTGCGACCAACAGCTCAAAAGGATTAGTATAGGCTAATTCCGTCTGCGGGTCGGGGTAATGCTCGACAAAGTAGTCAACAAAATGCCGAAAACGCTCTTGCTTCCGCATAGCATTTCAATTGCAAAAAGATAGGATAGAAAAAAAGGTAATGAGACTAAAGGCTCATTTGTACAGAAGGAAAATTCTGGGAATAGGCCAGAATTTTCTGAATAGTCCGATCAGAAGGAGTAGCCACAAAACAATCCAAGTCATTTTTGGCTTCCAGCATTTCTTCGTAAAACTGTTGTAAATCCGTCTCAGTGAGAAGGACTTGTTCAATAAGGGAATTTTCTTCCTCAGAAGTTTCTAGGTACACATATCTAATAATGTCGTCACGGGTAAATGTTGCTATCATATCGGATTTTATTTTTATTCATCTGTTTCCGCAAGTTGATGAGCGCGTAACGCATTCTACCTAATGCCGTATTGATACTTACCCCAGTCGCATCTGCAATCTCCTGAAAACTCATCTCACTGTAGTGACGCATCATCAAAACTTCACGCTGTTGCTCGGGCAAAAGTTGTATCAATTCACGCAGACGCTCATGCGTTTCTTTTTTTATCTGAATGGATTCGGCTGAGTCTTCTGAAAAGTCGAGTGTATTGAACACATTACTACCATCTTCTAAAATAACCGTCGGATATCTTCGCTCTCTGCGGAAATAATCGATGGCTAAATTGTGAGCGATACGCATAATCCAGGGTAAAAACTTTCCCTCGTCATTGTATCTACCCGACTTGATGGTGGAGACTGCTTTGATAAAAGTATCCTGCAGTAAATCTTCTGCAACATATGTATCCTTCACAATCAAGTAGATAGTTGTATAAATCTTTGATTTGTGTCTTTGAACCAACTGTTGAAAAGCTTTCTCGTTACCATTTGTGTAAAGTATAACAAGCGAGCTATCGCTTATCAGGCTTTTTTCCATTATAAGAAATCATTTAGTTAACGTAGAGCTTTACTCCATATTGTTGCTTGGGGGTTTTGGTTCAAAAAAATAAACATTGACAATTTCAAATCTAGTAATTCACTCGGAGATATACAAGTGATAACTAAGATATAAGGCTAAGATTTTATTAAATTTAGCAACTTCTTCAATTATTTTAAGCAAATATCATACAAATAATACTTGTCACTCACTATAATCTGATCAAAAATATTGATAAAGCTAAAGTTGAGCATTTAAAGCCTATTTTTCTCGATAATATTTTTATGAAACTCAAACATTTCAATCTTTCTTTTGGCGCCCAGGTATTTAAGGCATTTAGTGAAGAGCCACGTATTCGAATTCTGCATCAGGTATACAAGAATGAAGAGATGTGTATCGCCGATCTGGAACAGGTACTAGATTTTACACAAACCAAAATTTCTCGCCACCTAAGTTATTTAAAAAATGCAGGACTGGTTGGTTTTCACAAAGTTGACCAATGGGCGTATTACTACATCAAGGATGAGGTCTCCGATATAATCGGGCAGCTATTCCAATATCTTAGTAAAGATGCTATTTTGCTAGCCGATTCCGAAACTTATCGAATACTATACTCCAACCGAGAGCTGGCTATCTATAAAAGACATCAGCAACTAAAACGTCGGCATTATCAGTAATATCCATAAAAGATTTACGTAAACTAATGCCATCTGGATTGCATTCGGCTAAATAATTATAGCGACAAGAGAAAAACTTAACTTTACAACTGCGCGATGTCACGCCTTTTCCTATCCAAAGACAAATTTTAATCTTTACAAAGATACTATCCGTTTATTAATTATGAAATTCAGTAAGCACGTTTTTATTTGCTCTCATCAAAAGGCCGAAGGAAAAAAATGCTGCGGTGAGGAGAATGGCCTTGCCTTGGTTCAGGCTTTTAAAGATTCATTGAAAGCAAAAGGTTTATTAACAGAAATACGCGCTCAACGGGCTGGTTGTCTGGATGCCTGCAACTTTGGTCCATCGCTGGTAGTATATCCAGAAGGGATATATTATGGTAATGTACAGGTGACGGATATAGAGGAAATCGTGCAAAGTCACCTAGTAAATAACGAACCCGTACAAAGGCTAGTGCTTCCTTTTTAAAGGCATTTCTATCCACTGATACTTATCAGATTGCTTCAATCTACTTCACAGCGCGTTACTGTCTTATGGCTATAGCGTGTACATAAAGCTATGAAATACCGCCACATTTTTTTTGATTTGGATCATACACTCTGGGATTTTGAGAAAAATGCGGAAGAAGCGCTCAGAGAGCTTTATTTACAATATGCATTACACACTCTCGGAGATTTTAAGGATGATGATTTAGTCCGACATTTTCTGGTAGTTAATAATGAGTTATGGAATTTATACAATACAGACAAAATCTCTCAACAGGAGTTAAGAGAAAACCGTTTCCCACTGGTTTTTACAGCCTTAGGAATTAAAACTTTTTCCATTTGCCCACAGCTAGCGGAAGATTATATGCGTATTAGTCCTTGTAAACCGCACTTGCTACCTTTTGCCAAAGAGGTACTGAATTATCTCAAACACAAGTATACGCTCCATCTCATTACTAATGGCTTTGCCGATATGCAATCGACCAAAACGAATAGCTCGGGCATTACCAACTACTTTTCAGAAGTGATTACTTCTGAACGAGCTGGGAGTAGAAAGCCACACCGGCAAATTTTTGATTTTGCACTACAAGTGACTCAAGCCCAGGCTTCGGAAAGTATTATGATTGGCGATAGTTGGGAGTGCGACGTATTAGGCGCCCGCAACATGGGAATGGATCATATTTATTACAACCCTCAGGAGTTGGCAGTCGATTTAACACCTACGCACAATATCCGCTGTCTAAGTGAGTTGATGCATATTTTATAAATTTTTAATCGCAAACTCTAATTATGCCTAACGCCCTATTCAAAGTTCCTGCACCGAAGAATGAGCCTATCTTGAACTATGCACCTGGTTCGAAAGAGAGAAAGGACTTAAAAGACGCAATTGAATTGGCTCGCAATCAACAGATAGAAATCCCCATGTATATTGGTGGACAGGAGGTTTTTACAGAGCAGCGCAAGCCTATTAATCCTCCACACGATCACCAGCACATTTTAGGTTATTTTCACGAAGGCGATGTGTCGTATGTAGCGCAGGCCATACAAGCGGCTCTTAACGCCAAAGAAGCTTGGGCAAACCTAAACTGGGAACATCGTGCCAGCATATTTCTGAAAGCAGCGGAATTAATTGCGGGTCCTTACCGATCCAAACTGAATGCTGCTACGATGCTTGGACAGTCGAAAAATGCATTCCAGGCCGAAATTGATTCGGCATGCGAAATAATCGATTTTCTCCGGTTTAATGTCTTTTTCGCTAACCAGATATACGAACAACAGCCAGAATCATCGGCTGGCATATGGAACCGGACGGAACATCGGCCTTTGGAAGGTTTCATATTTGCCCTCACGCCATTCAACTTTACCGCAATTGCAGGAAATTTGCCTACCGCACCAGCTTTAATGGGCAATACAGTGGTTTGGAAACCAGCCGATTCACAAATTTATTCTGCCTATGTTCTGATGCAGATATTCCGTGAAGCAGGGGTTCCTGATGGGGTGATTAACCTAATTTATGTCAATGGCCCCGAGGCTGGTAAAGTTATTTTTGCGCATCCCGATTTTGCTGGTATCCATTTTACTGGTAGCACCGGAGTATTTCAAAGTATCTGGAAAGCGATTGGAGAAAACATTCACCGATATAAATCTTACCCGCGTATTGTGGGAGAAACCGGAGGCAAAGATTTTGTACTCGCGCATCATTCTGCTCATCCTCAAGCATTGGCTACCGCCCTTGTTCGGGGGGCTTTTGAATACCAAGGACAAAAATGCTCTGCAGCTTCACGTGCATACATTCCAGCTAACCTTTGGGAGGAAGTAAAAGGATATATGTTAGCTGACTTGGCCGACATTAAGATGGGCGGGGTTGAAGATTTTTCCAACTTCTTCAATGCAGTCATTGACGAGCGATCCTTTGATAAGATTGTCCGCTACCTAGATGAAGCCAAGAAAAATCCTACAGTGAAAGTCATCGCTGGGGGAAATTATGATAAGACGAAAGGATATTTTGTCGAACCAACTGTACTAGAAGTATTAGATCCTCAGTACGTTACTATGTGCGAAGAAATTTTTGGTCCTATACTGACAATATATATTTATCAACCGGATAATTTCGAAGATATACTTACTCTAGTAGATTCTACTTCGCCCTACGCCCTCACCGGAGCAATATTTGCCCAAGATCGCTATGCAATTGATTTAGCGAGCCAAAAGCTAGTACACGCGGCAGGGAATTTTTATATCAATGATAAACCTACTGGTGCAGTGGTAGGTCAGCAGCCCTTTGGGGGAGCAAGAGCTTCAGGCACCAACGATAAAGCGGGCTCTATGATAAACCTTTTGCGCTGGGTATCTCCCCGTACGATAAAGGAAACATTTTCTCCACCCATAGATTATACATATCCCTTTATGCAGGAATCATAAAGCTTGATAAATAGAAAAAGCCGCAAATTTGCGGCTTTTTCTATTTATCAAG
>JAZKGK010000269.1:0-15668 GCA_040385915.1 Bacteroidota bacterium | reverse complement strand
GAAGTGGGCGTCCGAAAAGTGCTGGGCTCAGTAAAAAGCCAATTGGTGGCCCAGTTCCTGACCGAATCTATCCTGACAAGTGTATTGGCGATGCTGCTGGCCCTGGTCATAAGTGAACTGGTGTCGATATTTTTCAGAAATACCTTATGGGAAGGAATGGGTGGCAGTCTGCTCGAGCAAAAAGGGCTGGGCTTGCTCCTGTTGGTTTTGGTGCTGGTGGTTGGCGTGGTAGCCGGCAGTTACCCGGCATTCTTCTTAAGTTCCTTCAAACCGGTAGATGTGCTGAAGGGCAAGCTGAAACTGGGGATGAAGAGTGGTGTCATTCGCAGTATCCTGGTCGTATTTCAATTTGCGGTTTCCATCGGCCTAATCATTTGCACCATTCTCGTCTATAAGCAGTTACAGCATATTCAGAACCAGAATTTGGGCTTTGATAAGGAGAATGTGCTGGTCATTACCAACACAGACCGCCTGGGAAGCAATGCCGGAGCATTCAAGCAGGCACTACAAAGTCTGCCACCAGTACTGAGTACTAGTTTTTCGACCGGCTTGCCTGCCGCTTCCATTGACTACGATATATTTTACGCCGACGGAGCCTCCAAGAAAGATAACCTGCTCGCGTTCGTAAGCACTGACTATGATTACCTAAAGACCCTGTCGATTCAGATCAAGCAAGGCCGGAACTTCTCCCGGGATTTCCCTGCGGATGCGAGCGAAGAAGGTGGTGCCATCTTAATCAACGAGGCAGCGGCCAAATCCCTGGGATGGAAGGAGCCGATTGGGAAAAAGTTGTTTAGCGGCCGAGACAACCAGACGCGGATAATTGTGGGCATTTTCAAGGATTTCAATTTCCAATCCCTGCATCACATCATTGAACCACTTCTGATTTTGTATTCCGCCCAGGGAGACTACCTCTCAGTGCGGGTAAGGCCCGGAGAAGTAAAGCAAACCCTGACATCCATTGAGCGGCTTTGGAAAACGTATGCGCCCAACGCTCCCTTCGATTACTCCTTCCTGAGCGAAAACTTTGACGCCCAGTACAAAACTGAGCAACAAACGGGACAACTGTTCATGGTATTTACCGGTTTGGCCATCTTTATCGCTTGCCTGGGCTTGTTCGGACTAGCCGCTTTTACAGCCGAACAGCGGACCAAAGAGATTGGCATCCGGAAGGTTTTAGGAGCCAATGTGTTCAGCCTGATGCATTTGCTGTCCAGGGATTTTCTCAAACTGGTGATAATAGCTAACCTGATTGCCTGGCCCATGGCCTGGTATCTGGTCAGTACCTGGCTCCAGGACTTTGCCTACCGAACGACCATTGAACCCTGGACTTTTGTTGTAGCGGGCATGCTGGCGCTAGCTATTGCACTGGTTACCGTAATTTTTCAGGCCTTTAAAGTTGCACAAGCCAACCCGGTAGTATCGCTACGCGTGGAGTAGTTGGGACGAATAACATTTTCTCAAATTAACGGCCATTATATACGATGGGTTGTTGATGTTATTTCCACAAGCTTCCTATGGAAACATAAAAGGCCTGTAAAGAGTAGAAGTACCCAAAAACCTAACGAAACGATACTATGCAAGTGATTCCTCGCCATGAATGGCCCTCTACCATAGAAGAAGCCGTTGCCATCCAAAGACAAATTGCTGGCGATGTAATCACAACCGATGACTTGGATGAACCCATCCGTTACGTGGCTGGCGTAGATGTGGGCTTTGAGCAAAATGGGGAAATTACGCGGGCAGCCATAGCCATTTTACGTTTTCCCGAACTAGAATTGGTGGAAGAGGTACTGGCTCGGCGGCCTACTACTTTCCCCTACGTACCAGGCTTACTGTCCTTTCGCGAAATTCCGGCTATTCTGGATGCCTTGGAAAAGATGAAAATCACGCCCGGATTGCTGCTCTGCGATGGACACGGCATTGCGCACCCGCGCCGGCTAGGTATTGCGAGTCACATCGGCGTTTTTACCGGGCTGCCTACTTTGGGCGTAGGAAAATCGATACTGGTTGGCAAGCACGCACCGATACCGCAGGAAAAGGGAAGTTGGCAACCACTCATACACCGGGGCGAAGTAGTAGGGGCAGCGCTTTGTACACGGCCAAAAGTATCGCCGGTCTTTATTTCGCCCGGTCATCGCATCAGTTTGGCCACATCCCTGCAATACGTGATGGCTTGCGTAACCAAGTATCGCTTGCCAGAAACGACGCGCTACGCCCATAACCTGGCCTCGAACCAAAAAGACAGAGACATATAGGAGTTAAAAAGTTTGTGAGTGTAGGAGTTTAGGAGTGCTTTGCTCCTACACTCATCCACTTACTCTCTTCGGTTTTCGTAAAATTTAGTGTCGTCGAAATGCTCGTGGTTATAGGCACTGCCTTGATTAGCAGTGAATGCCTGGTCACGTTCCAGGCGCATAATATCCCGCTCAGCACGGGCGATGTCTCGTTCTTTCAAGGCTACATCTCTTTCCGCTCGGGCTACTTTAAGCGCATCTTCCAATTCCTGGCGGCTGCGCTGCTCCAGCTTACTCGTATCAGAGATAATGGATTGCTGGGCTGCCGCCCGATTGGTGCTCTGTTCCTGCCTTAATTGATAGTGATCTTCTCGCCGAGCATCCAGCTCAGCCTGCATCTGATCCAGTTGGACTTGCGATAAAGATCGGGCCGGTGGAAACAGATTTTCTTCACCCGTGGTCGTTGCCGGCGAACCAGTCTGCCAATCATCGATCTGCATGGCACTCCTGAGCAATTGTTCATACTCGGGCGTAATGGTTTCGCCATCAAACATCGGGTACTTATTTACATTAGACCGGCTCAAGCCTTCTACCAATACATTATTGTCGTTCTTGTGCAAACGGGCATTACCAATCGGAACTAAAATATGATGATTGGAGCCTTGAGCTACGTCTTTATCTACCTCCACAGCCAAGTAGCGGACTTTCTCAGCTTCGGTATCTACAATAAGCTCATCCACTTCGCCAATCCGCTCGCCATCCAACCCAATGAGCGTCCATCCTCTCACATCAGGATTGTTAGGCGATACCTCAAAATCGTTCAGTTCACTCAATTTATACAGAAAAGTTGCTGGTTTATTTTTAGTATTGCTCATACTTAAATGATTGATTATAATGGCTTTTAGCTGATATATTGGGTAAAGCAATTGCCCGATAAAACCCTATTAGATGCTGACGATACAGTATCTAATGCTTGCTTATAACTCGTAGGGCTTACTGGCGTATGGGTAGGGTCTCCAGAAGAAATCCAGTACCAAATCATGATGGCAACCAAAAAAATGAGCACCAATATAACCCACGGCCATATCGGTCTGCTATTGCGCTGAATATTGATTTCTGCCATTGTCTTATTACTTAGCTTTAGAATGTTGATAATAAGGTTATTGCTTCACTATTTCTGAATAAAAAGCAGCATAGGTTTTAAATTTCCAACAAGGTTCTTGGCTTTTACTGTTTACGAAAAGAAAGGGAAGCAGGTTATTAGTAAACAATTAGATAGGAGCTGTATGAAGTCCTAAGGTTGTACATCAATACACCTAATTACATCTTGCATTTTCAATGTTGTAAAGAATACTTTGGGAGAATGATAATAAACTTCTACTTTCCGTTTTTGTGTATATATTTTTCACTACTGATAGCCTGCTGAAATGAAAAAAGCCTTTGTATTAATTATGTTATTGTCCTGCTCCTGGGCATGTTACGCCGACGAAGGAATGTGGCTGCCCTTGTTTATCAAGCGGCTGAATTATGAAGATATGCGACAGAAAGGCCTGAAACTAACGGCTGAGGAAATCTACAGCGTGAACCATTCCAGTCTGAAAGATGCCATTGTATCACTCAACAATGGTTCTTGCACTGCCGAGATTATTTCTAAAGATGGGCTGATGCTCACGAACCACCACTGCGGCTACGAATCTATTCAGTCGCATAGTACCGTAGAGAACGATTACCTCACCCAAGGTTTCTGGGCTATGAAGCGGTCTGACGAAAAGAGCAATCTGGGTATGACAGCTTCTTTTGTGGTTCGGATGGAAGATGTAACCCAGCAAGTGCTTGCGCAATTGGGTTCGGCATTGAATGAAGAAGACAGAAAGGCAAAGCTAGATAGCATCAAAGAGCAATTGCAAAAGGCCGCAGTTGTTGGAACCAACTACACGGCAGAAGTAAAGAACTTCTTTGAAGGAAACGAATATTATATGTTTGTTTATGAGGTATTTAAAGATGTCCGACTGGTAGGAGCACCGCCTTCCGCTATCGGAAAATTTGGTGGTGATACTGACAATTGGATGTGGCCCCGGCACACGGGCGACTTTTCCATATTCCGGGTTTATGCGGGCAAAGACGGCAAACCCGCCGATTATTCGCCCGATAACGTTCCGATGAAACCCCGCCACTACCTGCCTATTTCCTTGGATGGAGTGAAAAAGAATGATTTTACTATGGTCTTTGGCTTTCCAGGAACCACCGACCGCTACCTCACTTCCGATGGCGTGGCTTTGGCTATTGAGCAAAGCAATCCAGCTCGGGTCAGGATTCGGGCAAAAAAGTTGGCTTTGATGAAAGAAGATATGGATGCCAGCGATAAAATCCGCATTCAATATTCTTCCAAATATTATCAGATTAGTAACTATTGGAAGTACTTCATTGGGCAAACCCAAGGGCTGAAGCGATTGAAAGTGTATGATCAGAAGAAAGCCGAAGAAGCCGCTTTTGCGGCTTGGGTGAAAGCCGATCCGAAGCGCAAAGAGAAATACGGGGCGGTACTAACCCATCTGGCAGAAGGGTACGCCGAAAAGAAACGGTTCAATCTGTCGGATATTTATTTGACTGAAGCCGCTTTTGGTTCTGAATTGATCGAGTTTGTTTATCAATTTGTGACCCAGATCTCTGAATTGGCCGAGAAAAAAACCGATACAGAGAAAGAAGTAGAAAAACTAAAAAAGGCCATTGATGACCACTTCAAGGACTATAATCCCGCTACCGACCAAAAGATTTTGGCGGCTACTATGCAGTTATATTACCAGGATATTGACAAAAGCCAGCATCCCACCATTTTTGCTGAGATAGAGAAAAATTTCAAAGGTGACTTTCAGGCCTTTGCCCGCGATGTGTTCAGTAAATCATTGCTGGTTTCCAAAGAAAAGACGGTGGCTTTGATGCAAAGTGGCAATCTTGAACCCCTCGGAAAAGACCCAGCCTATGCGATTATGTCCTCTTATTTGCAAAATTATTTTACCAATATATTGCCCGTTATCAAGCAAGCCAATGCTACCCTGGACGAAGCCAACCGACTGTACATAGCCGGTATTCGCGAAATGCACCAGGACAAGAAATATTATCCCGATGCCAACTCCTCTTTGCGCCTTACCTACGGCACTGTGCAGGATTATTCTCCCAAAGATGGCATTCAGTATGACTTAACGACCACGCTGGAAGGGATTATGGAAAAAGAAGATTCGACCCATGAGGAATTTGTAGTACCAGCCAAGTTGAAAGCTTTATACAAAGCCAAAGACTATGGCCGCTACGGCAGAAATGGCTCCATGCCAGTAGACTTTATTACCAATAATGACATTACAGGCGGCAACTCTGGTAGCCCAGTCATCGATGGGCAAGGTCGTTTAGTTGGCGTAGCATTCGACGGTAACTGGGAAGCCATGAGTGGCGACATTGCCTATGATTCGCAATACAAGCGCTGTATCAATGTCGATATCCGCTATGTGCTGTTTATCATTGATAAATATGCCAATGCCAAGCATTTGATCGATGAAATGACTATTTCCGAAGCAAAGACAGGCAAGTCCAACCGTGCTAACAAACCAACTTCTCGTTCTCCTGTTCCGGCTGCTAAGAAGCCAATCTCAGCAAAGCCAAAAGCGGGAGCAAAGTAAGCGTGTAAGAAGATTGTTGGCAGAAATGAGAATCAGAAAAAGAATAGCGCAGACTAAAATAGGTCTGGATAAAATAAAAAAAGCCTCGCGTATACTGCGGGGCTTTTTTATTTTCTTGTGAGTGTTATAGAGGTAAAACAAAAAAATGACTGAAAAGTTGCGCACCTGAAAAATAGTGGGATAATTTTTCATTTTAATTAACTTTGCTCTCGTGAAGGCACAGATGATTTACGAATTAGCCATTATTCCCACGGGTACGCTGAATACGATCCGGCAGAAGGAACCGCATTTGGCCTACTTTTCTAACCTCAAAAAGACGGTCGAGTGCATCACTACGGTGTTGGCTCTTCACGGCTGGCCAGCCACCATCAACTATACCGCTGTTTATAGAAGCCTGAAAGAGCGCGGAAAATACGCCCGCGATTTTAATTTGGAGGGCAGCAAAGTATTCAAGGTGGTCGTGACGGCCAAAGTACTTAACCCCGTACTAACGACACTTGATATAGAAGAAATGCCTTACAATAAGGTACGATAAACCAATCCTATTTCCCATTTACTAACGCTGGCCATCCAGCAGCGAACTGGCTTTCGTTTACTATTATAACCTCAGATTCCTGGGTGACCAAAAGTCAACATGACTCATGGGTAAACTAACTCCTGACTGTTTGTAGCTCCCTTAAAGTTGCTTATTTTTTATCGTGACCCTGTCTGAAAACGGACAATCATGTCCGAAAATGGACACCTGATGAAACGAAGAAAGGCCCAAACAGCATTGCAGCCTAACTTTTAACCTGGTGGTACAATCCTTGACAAAACAATGGCAAGCCATTAATCCCTACCAACTTTTATGCTCCTAAATTACTTGAAAATCGCTTGGCGCAATCTCATCCGAAATAAGACCTTTTCCTTTGTCAACATTATTGGTCTTGCTTTGGGGATGGCATTTGCCATCCTTATCAGCATGTGGATACAGTACGAAACTAGTTATGATACCTTTCATAAAAACCTGGAGCGGCTCGCCATGGTACAACGACACCAGGTGATAAACAACCAAAAAGTTACTGGCAACAGTGTCATGCTTCCGCTGTATGATGAATTAAGAACCAGTTATCCGCAGATAAATCGGGCAACCAGAATGATCGAGATTGAATCAGGCTTGATGGTGGGAAATCATAAATTCAATAAAAAAGGGCAGTATGTGGATCCGGACTTTCTGAAAATGTTAAGCTTCCCGCTCGTGAAGGGCAATCCTGAAACGGCATTGAATGATCCCAATTCCATCATCCTAACCGAGTCACTGGCCGAAGCATTGTTTGGTAGACACGATCCCATTGGCAAGATCATCAAACTGGATAACCAGTATACTGTACAGGTGAGTGCAGTGATGCATGATATTCCCAACAATTCCTCGTTCTCCTTTGAGTATCTGGTTCCTTTTGAGTTCCTGCTGCAAAACAACGGCTATGTAAAAGAGAATAGAACAAACTGGGGTAACAGCTTTCTTCAGACGATGGTCGAGTTAAAAACGGGCGTTTCCATGGACGCTTTTTCTAAGCAGATAGGCCCGCTTTTAGCTAAAAAAGAAACCAAAATAAAACCACAGTTCCTTTTTCTACATCCACTGGCAAAGTGGCGTTTGCACGATGATTTCACCAACTGGGTCAATACGGGTGGTCGGATCGAATACATCCGGTTATTTGGCATCATTGGTGGCTTTATCTTGCTTATTGCCTGTATCAATTTCATGAACCTTTCTACGGCCAGGTCGGAAAAACGAGCCAAAGAGGTGGGTATCCGCAAGGCGGTTGGTTCCCAGCGCAAGCAGTTGGTCGTTCAGTTCTTAACCGAATCGTTATTCACCTCATTGCTGGCCTTTTTGCTCGCTGTTGTTTTAATCCAGGTACTCCTTCCCTACTTAAAAGATCTAGGCTTTGAAAATATTCGGTTCGATTTGGACAATACATTCCTGTTGGCTTCGGCACTGGCTGTTTGCCTCATTACCGGGCTTATCGCGGGAAGTTATCCAGCCTTCTACCTGTCTTCTTTTTTGCCAGTCAAAGTATTAAAAGGAATAGGCAGACAAGGCAAGGACGCGGTGAATTTCCGCAAGGTATTAGTCGTTTCTCAGTTTGTCATTTCCATTGGCCTGATTATCAGCACAATTATTGTCTTTCAACAGATCCATCATGCCAAAAACCGCTCTCTGGGTTACAAGGCTGCTAATTTGATTACCCTGCATGCCAGCGGGGACCTTTTAAACAATTACCAGGCATTCAAACAGGAGTTGGTAAATACAGGCCAGATACAGGCAGTAGCGAAAGTGTCAAGCCCGATGACCGAAGTAAGGAACGACTGGAATGGCTTTAGTTGGGAGGGCAAAAACCCCGGTGATGATCCGATGCTGGATTTAATTTTAACGGAATGGGATTATGAAAAAGCCGCCGGATTAAAGTTTATAGCTGGCAGACCCTTTTCAAGGGAACATACCACGGATTCCAATGCGGTCATTCTGAACGAATCCGCGTTGCGTCTCATCGGTTACCAAGATCCGATCGGCAAAACAATCAAAGATCGCAATCGGACCTTAACGATTGTCGGCGTTATTAAAAATGTACTTATGCGCGATCCCTTCAAGCCCGTGCCACCATGCATTATCATGTTCTCTCCAGATTTCTTTAGCGTGGTTTTAATCCGGCTAAAAGACGGAGTGGATTTAAAGAAATCGTTGGCTTCTGTGCAACCAATCGTTGAAAAGTATAATCCATCTGCACCCTTTGAGTATAGTTTTGTGGATGAAGAATTTGAAAAGAAGTTTGTAACGGAAAACCAGGTGGCCAAGTTAGCTGGTATTTTTGCCGGACTCGCCATTCTCATTTCCTGCCTGGGTTTGTTTGGATTAGCGATGTTCATGGCCGAACGACGATCCAAAGAAATAAGCATCCGCAAAGTGATGGGGGCCTCAGTATCCGATTTATGGTTACTACTCTCCAAGGAATTTCTGTGGTTGGTAGCCATCGCCTGCCTGATTGCCTCGCCATTGGCGTGGTGGTCGATGAACGGCTGGCTTGAAAAATACGAGTATCGGATTGCTATCCACTGGCAGGTTTTTGCGCTTTCCTGTTCACTGGCCCTCCTTATCGCCTTGCTAACGGTAAGTACCCAGGCAATAAAAGCAGCCATGGCAAACCCGATTAAAAGATTGAAGACCGAATAAAGCTTTGCCATGATCTTTTCTTGGGAACAACAAAAAGGATTAGCAATTTACGTTGCGGACCAAGTGAATATCAAAAGCTGAGGGCTTTACTAGACACCAGCGATTTTAACAAAAATGCCCTCCTAATTGACTAGGAGGGCATTTCACTGCTTAATCGAATGAATAAAGACTTTTAAATTAACAGCTAACAGCTAACTATACGGTTTCCTTCTTTTGGGTTTCCGACTGGTTAAAATCCCAGTTGCGGAAGCGACCACCGCAACGGCGGGTATAAGCCGCTTTAATTTTTTCGCGCTCTTCGGGAGAGAGTCCTTCCATTTTCTTTTCGCAATGCTGGCGCCAATTTCCTCCACGGTGCCCACCCCAACCGGGGCGAAAGCCAGAAAACAAGAGGCGAGTAAGTATCAGCAACCCGATACCCTGCCAGAAAGTTATTGTAGGGCCTTGAAAAATGGCCGGTATAAGATTGTTCCAAAGAGTCATTACCAGGAAGCCAATTCCTACGATACCCAGGGCGATAAATAAAGCGATTTTTATCCCCTTCAAAATCCATCTATTTCTCATGTTTATTGATTGTTATTGTTTAAACAAGTCATTGTATAAATGTTGTAGTCGTTCGCGAAGATGCAGAATGGCGTAGCGTTTACGGGAAAGCATCGTATTGATAGAAACACCTGTCTCTTCAGCCATCTCCTTAAAGCTTTTCCCTTCCAGTTCGTGTAGCACAAACGCTTCCCGCTGTTCTTTGGGTAGCTCGGCCAGCGCATCGGCCAGGTGCTCCCAGACCATCGAACGCTCGTAAAAATCTTCGGGATTGCCATTCGGGTCCAGAATCCAATCCAACATTCGCGCGGGCTCATCTTCTCCTTTGGAAGAAATCATAAGGCCTTCGAGCGATTCGGTTTTCCGTTTCCGGTAGCGGTCAATAATTTTATTACGGGCTACTCTGAATAGCCAGGCAGTTACCTGTTCAATAGGTTCCAGTCTTTCGAGCAATTGATAAAACACGTCCTGTAAAATGTCTTCGGCATCATCAGGCTCGGGTATGCGTCTTCGGATAAAAGCCAGCAAGCGTTTTCTTTCTTTCCGAAAAGTCTCCTCCACGGCGTGCTCAACCGTGTGTGCCACAGATGGAACCGCAGCGGTTACAACCCTTTCTCTGGCCGGTATATCATTCATAAGCAGTATGTTCAAGGCTATATCCATTTATTATCACAGACGGATTAAGCCAAAAGGATATTTTAAGTTTTTAACAAAAGGCCTCTCTTTTTCATTCGTTCGTGAAGGATGTCATGCTATTGTTCTGTCACCTTAATCCTTGGAGAGGCTAGTGGTGCCACGACTCTAGCGAGGACTCTAGCGAGGACGGCTATAGTCGTTGCACCACTGTAACAACTCAGGTGACAGAGCACATCCGGAAAGGTTCATTGATTATGCTCACCTGAATAACCTTTTCTAAAGACCTAAGGTAAAATTTTCAACTATTTTTCCACCCGTCAATCAAGTCTTGGACTGTTTCCCTGTGTAATGATTATCAAGGCTGTACCCAAAAATCCAGCCCAGTTATCTGATTTACAACACGAAAGAGCCAAATGCGTAAACGGTCTCAATGTAAACGCTGGAGAAGTCGGGGTAATAGGAGGGGGCTCCTGGACTCGTTTTCTCATGTCGCACTGACCATCGGATTTTCAATGCGCTTATGAATTACTTCTTTTTAATTTTCGGTATTCTGCTTTCTGTGGTAGTGGTCTATGATTTTGCTCATACCACATTATCGGCTAATGGCGTGGGATGGCTGACAGGGCAGGTTTCCAGAAGGCTATGGAAAGTATTTTTATTTATTTGCCGACATAAAGGCGCGCATCCGTTTTTTAACCACTCGGGTATGGTCACCATCCTGGCTAATCTGTTCACCTGGATTACGCTGTGCTGGGTTTCTAATGCCCTCATTTTTCTGTCCGACCCAAGCTCGGTGGTGAATGCGGTAACCCATCTACCTGCCACCACCATCGAGACTATTTATTTTACTGGGAATTCGCTCGCAACCCTTGGTATGGGAGATTTTAGACCCAATGGAAATTTCTGGAAATTATTTACGGTTATTGTTTCCTTGTCAGGTTTATCCATTCTTACCATTGCCATTACCTATCTGGTGCAAGTACTTACCGCCGAGATTGGCAAGCGGCAACTGAGTCTGTACATTGCTACGCTTGGCGGTACACCCCAAGGAATTTTGCTCAACGGCTGGAATGGACAGAACTTTAGTAAGCTGGAAAAAGACTTCTACGGTTTATCTACGATGATACTGGCCTACAGTCAGAACCACTTAGCCTATCCTATTCTGCATCATTTCCACAGTTCAGACATCAAAGGGTCGAGTGCCATTAACCTAACGGCATTGGACGAAGCCCTAACTATTCTGCTGTTATATGTCCCAGAATCGGCTAGGGCTAGCCTCGATATTGGCTCCATACGAAAGGCTATGACTACTTACCTGATCACACTGGAATCAGATTTCATTAAACCTTCTGAAAACCTGCTGCCATTGCCTGACTTAAGCTTGCTTCGAGATGCCGGAATACCCTTACTGGACGAGGATTCAGCCTTACAACAAGGCTATCAGCGCTTGGTTACCCGGCGGCGATTGCTCAAAGCATTGCTGGAAAATGACGGTTGGCTCTGGAACGATTTGAACCGACCTAAGTTTCGTTCGGAACTGGATTTGTAAAATAGATGGAGATTTTTGAATTTTTAGAAGTGTAAGATCAAAAAGAAAACTCATTTGCTTTCCTTCATTTCTCCGATCATCTTTGTAATACGCCTGTTGCTAATAGTACGCCAGCTTATTAAAAAAATCACGTGTATGATGCGCTTACCCATTTTTGTCCTTATCCTATCTGTTGTCTTATTGTCGTGCAATTCTAGCGGTTCTGAAAAAAATGCTCTTCTTGCCGACACGCTAGTGGAAAATGACAGCATCGCTTTGCTATTTGATGCCGAAGCAGCGGCGAAGAAAACGTATCAATTTGACACCTTTTTTCAGACAATGACCCGCAGTGGTTTCAATGGTGCGGTGCTGGTAGCAGAGTATGGGCATGTGATTTACCAAAAAGCCTTCGGCTATGCCGATTTTAGCAAAAAAGACACCCTTACTACCCAAACGGCTTTTCAACTGGCTTCTGTTTCCAAACAGTTTACCGCCATGGCCGTGATGATATTGAAAGAGAAAGGAAAGCTACGCTACGAGGATTCCGTACAACGGTTTTATCCCAACTTTCCTTACCACGGCATTACCGTTCGGCAATTGCTTACGCACCGTTCGGGCTTACCCAACTATACTTATTTTTGTGATAAGCATACCGATCGAAAAACACCTATCTCCAACCAATCAGTCGTTGACTTGCTTATCCAACACAAGCCAGACGTATATTACCCACCCAACACACATTTCGACTACAGCAATACCGGTTATTGCTTATTGGCAGCCATTGTCGAAAAGGCTTCAGGCATGCCCTTTGAGAACTTTGTACAAGCCAATATTTTCAAGCCGTTGGCTATGAATCATTCCGTGATTTATAACAAAGCCAAAGAACCGGTCATTGCCAATAAAGCAGTCGGCTATACTGCTGGCAGACGCCGATACGACAATACCTATCTGGACGGCGTAGTGGGCGACAAAGGCGTTTATTCTACCGTAGAAGACCTATTTAAATGGGATATGGCTTTGTATTCTAAAAAGCTGGTAAAGCAGAAAACACTAGACGAAGCCTTTACTCCTGCCCACAAAGAGCCCAAAGAAAATAATTATGGCTTTGGCTGGCGCATCCGCACCCCGAAAGACAGCGAGCCTATCATTTTCCACGGGGGTTGGTGGCAAGGATACAACGCCTACCTAATGCACGGTCGCAAAGACCATAGTACCATTATTCTCCTAAGCAACGTGACCAACGGAAGCCTGCACCGCATCAAGGAGCTACAGGAAATTCTCCATCCTTCCAAAGCCACTGCTACTGCCGTGCTTACGAAGAACAAATAGCCCGTATTACATAGAAGATTATTTTCTAGTTGTTTGTTTCCTATTCTCGTCGTAGGCAGTCAGTTATAAATAAATATCACTTTAGTGAATAATAAATTATTTATTTTTAGTTAGATACGTAATTATTCATTGCGTTCCACGCTGGACTCATTATTCACTACTCATGGCTTAGGGTTTGTTAAGAAATAACCTGTACAATTTAGCCGCCGGGATTTTTTTATTTTACAAGGCGTAAAATCCTTCAATAGCAGCGCTATTCAAGGATTTTGCAACGCAGAAAAATGAGAAAATAACCAGGCTAAATGTACAGGTTATTGCGTAAAAAACCCTTAGGCAACAATTGTATGCCTTTCCTGCCGAAAAACCCCTGTATTTGCACCTATTTCCTCGCTTTACTCGTAAAGGTAGTTTCAAGCCTATGTTCAATGATTGGACGTATTTATTCAATATAAAATAAACTACTATGAAACTCAAAACCCTTTTGTTTTCCCTATGCCTGGTGTCCCTTTCTGTTATAGGAACCCGAGCATTTGCTCAGAGTACCGATGCCAAGGATGATGTCGAATTAACGAAAGAGCAAAAGAAAGCTGCTAAACAAGCAGCGAGAGACGCGAAGGCCGAAGCAAAGCGAATAAAAGAAGAAGCAAAGCAAGCCGAAAACCAAGCGGAAGAAAAGGTAAAAACGGCGACTCAGCAAGATGAAGAGCGTTTGAAGAATGCAGATGCGCTTCAGAAAGACAATGAAGCCAAAGCCAAAGATGCCCGCCGGATAGAAAGTGCCGCAAGTGATGCAGCCAAAGAAGCCAGACAGGCAGCAAAAGCAGAAAGACAAGCCCAAAAAGCCCGTAAGAAAGCAGAAAAGCAAGCCAAAGAAGCAGCAGAAGCTACTGAAAAAACCAATCCTAAATAATTAAGCACCTAGCAAAGCTACTCAGGCAAAATGGCTAAGAATCAGAATTTATGGAAAGTAGCCGCTGGCATTGGCATAATGCTGGCGGCCAGAGCAATAATCAGACAGTCACGGAATTATGATGTAAAGGGAAAGAACGTATTGATCACGGGTGGCTCACGGGGCTTAGGGCTGGTACTGGCGCGCCAACTAGCACAGCAAGGAGCTAACCTGGCTATTTGTGCCCGCGATGCAGATGAACTGAACCGAGCAAGACAAGACTTGGCCGAACACGGCGCTAAAGCCTTTACTTTTACCTGTGACCTTACTGTGCAGTCAGAAGTGGAGAATATGGTGAAACAGGTTCGCGAGCACTTTGGCGATATTGAAGTCCTTATCAACAATGCAGGCGTAATTCAGGTGGGACCATTTGAAAACATGTCGCTAAAAGAGTATGAGGAAGCCATGCAGACGCATTTTTACGCACCTCTGTATACCATATTAGCCGTAGCTCCCGACATGCAACGCCGCCGACATGGCCGAATTGTCAATATTGCCTCTTTTGGAGGCAAAGTCAGCGCACCGCACTTGTTGCCTTATTGTGCCAGTAAGTTTGCCTTGGTGGGCTTTTCCAGAGGCCTGCGTTCCGAACTAGCTAAGGATGGCATACGGGTGACAACGGTTTGTCCGGGCTTGATCAGAACCGGTAGCCCGCGCAACGTAATCGTCAAAGGAAATCACCAAGCCGAATATGCCTGGTTTAAGCAAGGTGACTCACTTCCTTTTCTTTCTATTAGTGCAGAGAAGGCTGCCAGCCAAATCATTAATGCCATGAAATATGGCGATGCGGAATTGGTCATAACCGTTCCCGCAAAAGTGGCCTCTATTGTCGATGAGTTGTTTCCGGAATTTTCGGCTGATATGTTATCGTTAGTCAACCGAACTTTGCCTGCACCCGTATCTGATGATGGCAGCAACCAACGCCTTCGGGGATATGAGAGTGAAAGTGAGTCTTCTCAAACTGGCTTTTCTAGGCTAAGCGATTTGGCAGCGGAGAGGAATAACGAAATTCCAGGCAATCCGCCGTCCAGAGCGGAGGATGCTTGGCCAAATTTTACCCCAGCAGGAGGACACAATCCACCAGGCGATAGTATTTGACACTCATTTCAAACCGCTTGTACGTATGAAAATCAAAGTAGAAAAGGGCAAAAGCAAGCCATTTTTGAATGATGGCAGGCACGAGGTAGAAATCACTGCTATTGCCGAAGGAAAAAGCGAACACAAGGAGATTCCTTTCTTTGCCTGTCGCTTCGAAAATACTGATGGCTATGTTATTAGCCGGTTTTACCTTTCCGATCCTGGTTTGGCCGGTATTGTCAGCTTGTTTGAATCGGTCGGGTTGAAAATAAAAGAAGGGGAAGAAATCAATACAGACGCCCTTTTGCATAAAAAAGTATCTATCCTGGTGCAAGAGCGGACGTACAACGACCCCGAAACAGGAAATGAGCGCACAATAAAGCAAGCCAGTGATTTTCAAAAAGTTGGCCAACGTGCTTAAAAAAAATAATGAGTATAAAGTCAAAAAAGCCGGCGATCTATCAAGTAGATCGCGGGCTTTTTT
>JAZKGK010000268.1:0-15118 GCA_040385915.1 Bacteroidota bacterium | reverse complement strand
TAAAATCAATAAAAAAAATAACTACTAGTAACAGCCTAACTTAAGGGACGAAAACGGGTAGATTTATCTGGATTTGTTGTGAATGGAATGGGAAACTGCTAGCCACGCATCTTTTACCCATGCTATAATTGATTTTATCTACTGAGGGCTGTACTTAACATCTGCCTGGTCTTAAGGCTTGCTACAAAATAACTTATCCATTTAGCCTGGTTATTTTGTAAAGTTTATTTCGTAATAAGCCCTTAGCGTCTGCAAAGACCAGTTGATTAGTCTTTGCGGACAGTAAAATCAGTTGGGGTAAATAAGATTGGCGCTCCACAGAACTAATGAGATAGGAATACCATATAGCCGTTTTCAGGTCATTAATTCTGCTTGCAATTGATAAAAATTAGCTGTATATCTGCTATCATATAGGGTAAACTCTGAGAAGCATTCAGTTATATTATATCCTTTCTCTTTTCCCCATCTTATGAAATCGTTTTTTGATTATTTCTTTGCCAATAATTTCCTACCTCACGGGCACAGTTACTTCTGGCAAGCGGATATTTTATGGTCCCATGCCTTAGCAGATGGTATTATTGCTGCGACGTATTTTACCATTCCCGTGCTGCTGTTGCACATCTTCAGAAAATGGAATAAAATCCGCTATAGTTGGATGATTGGCCTATTGGCTATTTTTATTATCGGCGGTGGCCTTACCCACGCCATGGATGTCATCATTATATGGCTGCCGCTGTATCGACTAGATTCAGCATTCCGGATAATTACCGCCTTTGCATCCCTGGGAACGGCCATTACACTCATCAAAATCACTCCCACGATGCTCTCGAATGAAGAACTGCAAGCGACGAATGAAAAATTACAAGCAGTAAATGACGAACTGGCTGCCAGAAATCACTTCATCGAACGGGTAACCGATACTACGCCCAACTCCATTTATATCTTCGATCTCCATTTGCTTAAAACAGTCTACCACAACAAAGATGCTTTTCAAACCATAGGCTATAGTCAGGCAGAAATCTACGCCATGGGTGCGGACGCCGTTAAAAAGCTGGTACATCCAGAAGACATTGAGAAAAGATTTGACTATTACCGGAATTTTGTAACGGCCAGCGAAGCAGAAATAAGGGAAGTAGAATTCCGTATCCGGCATGCCAATGGCCTCTATCGCTGGTTTTTGGTAAGAAGCACAGTGTTTAGAAGAAATGCCGAAGGCATTCCCAATCAGGTGATTAGTATTTCTCAGGATATTACAGCTCTGAAAGAAACGGAAAACAGACTCCACCAGGCCTTATTTGAAGTACAAACCACCAATGAAAAACTGAACGCAAATAATGAAGAGCTGTATACCTTGAACGAAACCCTGGTTGAACGGAACCACTTCATCGAAAAGGTAACCGAAACAACCCCTAATACCATTTTTGTTTTCGATCTCCAGGGGTTTAAAACGGTCTACGTCAGCAAAGATATTTTGCAAACCTTGGGCTATAGTCGGGAAGAACTCTACGCAATGGGTTCGGAAGCAATGAAAAAGATGGCGTATCCCGACGACCTCGAACGAAGAAATGACTTTTACCGGAATTTTGTGACAGCCAGCGAAGAGGAAATCCGGGAATTGGAATATCGTACCCTGCATGCCGATGGCTCCTATCGCTGGCTTTTAGTCAGAGGTACGGTATTCCGAAAAAATGCCCAAGGCATTCCCGACCAGATGATTGGTATTACTCAGGATATTACTGCTCTGAAAGAATTAGAAAACAACCTCCGTCAGGCCTTACTTCAAGTACAAACCACCAATGCAGACCTGAGTGCAGCCAGTGAAGAAATTCAGGCCGCTAACGAAGCAACCACCTCGGCCAACGAGAATTTACAGACCTTGAACGAAACCCTGATTCAGCGAAATCACTTCATCGAGCAGGTAACGGATACCACACCCAACTCCATTTACATTTTCGATCTCCATTTGTTTAAAACGATCTACGTCAGCAAAGACATTTTTCAATCATTAGGTTATAGTGCGGAAGAAATTTATGCCTTCAGTACAGAGACAATTAAAAAGCTGGTGCATCCAGAAGACTACGAGAAAAGATTGGACTATTACCGGAATTTTATAACAGCCAGTGAAGAAGAAATCCGGGACGTAGAATACCGTGTCCGGCATGCCAATGGCTCCTATCACTGGTTTTTGATAAGAAGCACAGTGTTTAGAAGAAATACCGAAGGCATTCCCGACCAAATTATTGGTAATTCCCAGGATATTACGGCTATCAAAGAAACGGAAGCGGATCTACGAAATACCTTAGCTCAGTTGACTGAGGCCAATAAGGAACTATCGCAAACCCAGCAAATGCTTCTTCAGGCAAACCAGCACCTAAAGGAAAGCGAAGAAACCGCTCGCCTCCTCACCGAAGGGGTGCAGGATTATGCCATTCTGATGCTGACGCCAGAAGGCAAAATAGGGAGTTGGAATATTGGAGCCCAGCGTATCAAGGGCTATCAAGCGGAGGAAATCATTGGGGAGCATTTTTCAAAATTTTACCTGGCAGAAGCGATTGCTAACAAGTATCCGGAATATGAATTGAAAAAAGCCCAGGAAGAGGGACGCTTCGAAGATGAAGGATGGCGGGTACGAAAAGATAAATCTACTTATTGGGCCAACGTGCTCATCACTGCGCTTTACAATCCCCAGAAAAAGCTGATTGGTTATTCTGAAATTACCCGGGATCTGACCCAAAAGGTAAAAAATGAAGAACTGACCCAAAAAAACAAAGCCCTGGTCACCATCAATGCCGATCTGGACAACTTTATCTATGCCGCTTCCCACGATTTGAAAAGCCCCATCACCAATCTGGAAGGCCTACTGACGCTACTGCGAAAAAAATTAGCCCTTCCAGCAACGTCAGAAAATGCACAAGTGGTAAGCATGATGGAGGTGTCCATCAATCGTCTCAAAAAAACCATTCTGGATATTAGTGAAATTAGTCAGGTACAAAAAGGACTGGAAGAAGCCTACGAAACACTAAACTTTGCTCAGCTACTCGACGAAATAAAAGCAGATATGACCGACCTGATCGCCCAGTCAGAAGCCACCATTCGTACCAACTTCCAGGTCGAACAGATGGATTACGCCCGCAAAAACCTCCGCAGCATCCTCTATAACCTGCTGAGTAATGCCCTCAAATACCGCTCTCTATTGCGGCCAGCCGTAGTAGAGTTATCTACCTTCTTTCAGAATGGCCAACTGGTGTTAACAGTACGCGACAATGGCTTGGGCCTGTCGGAAAAACAACAAAGCAAGCTCTTTTCCATGTTCAAACGAATGCACAGCCATGTGGACGGCACAGGCATCGGTTTATATATGATCAAGCGGATGGTGGAGAACAACGGCGGGAAAATTACTGTCGACTCGCAACCGGATGTAGGAAGCGCCTTTACTGTTTACTTTAAAGGGTGAAACAGGGCGGTTCGAGCCGTATATAGCTGCGTAGGGTAGGGTTTAAACGGCAACGGCCGACCGTCCTACCCTACGCAGCTGCGCCTGGTCTTAGCGGACGCTAAGACCTCAGACGATCATCAAGCGTCCGCTTGAATTAGAAATTAAGGAAGGCTGCGCCTGGTCTTAGAGGACGTCGTTTCTGGTTTTTAGTAGAATTTTATTGGCGTTTCAACTGTAGGGGCCGGGCTTGCCCCTGCCCTAACCGCCCTGTAATCTAAGTCTGGTCTTAGCGGACGCTAAGACCCAAAATTAATTCAAGCATCCGCTTGAATACCTTGTTATAATTGGCTGATGGCAATTTGAGCGGACGCTTAATAGGTTTGAGGTCTTAGCGGACGCTAAGACCAGGCGCATGCCTAGAAGAGTAATTGTATTGTGTGCCTGGGCAGGGGCAAGCCCGGCCCCTACCTGACTTGCTTTGCCACAGCCCAATATAAAATAATGCCCTATTTTTGTGAGGTTGACAAACCCGGCATTCCATGCAGACATCTGACAATTATCGACTTACACCGGCTCAGCAGGCGGTTAAATTTATCAATCAAACCAATCGCCATATCTTTCTAACGGGTAAAGCAGGAACGGGTAAAACCACCTTCTTAAAAAAAATCATTCAACAAACCCATAAGAAAACAATCGTAGTCGCACCTACTGGCATTGCGGCCATCAATGCCGGCGGCGTCACCATTCATTCACAGTTCCAACTTCCTTTTGGTGCCTTTATTCCTTCCAGGCAATTCCAAATTACCGACCCCAATCTGCCAATCCAGACGCCTGACAGTCTGCTCAGGCACATGCAAATGAACATTACCAAGAGAAACGTGCTGAAGGAGCTGGAACTCTTGATTATTGACGAAGTAAGTATGCTTCGAGCCGACATCCTGGATGCGATAGATCATGTGCTTAAAACCATCAGGAAGAATCATTCCTCTTCTTTTGGGGGCGTGCAAGTATTATTTATTGGCGATCTGCATCAGTTGCCGCCGGTAGTGAAAGACATAGAATGGCAATTGCTTCAAAATTATTATAAAAGCATTTTGTTTTTCAATGCGCAGGTGCTGGCACAAGATCCCCCTTTGTACATCGAATTGGACAAAATATACCGCCAAAGCGATCCGACTTTTATAGATCTCTTAAATAATCTTAGGAATAACAGAATCACGAAGGAGGACATTGCTCTGCTCAACCAATATTACCAGCCTGATTTCAAACTAGATAAGGCAAACAATACCATTCTTCTCACCACACATAACAATAAAGCAGATACAAAAAACCGAGAAGCATTAAACGCCCTAAAGAACCAATCCTACTTTTTTGATGCCACCATACAAGGCGAATTTAGCGAGTATGCTTACCCAGTAGAGCAACGATTAGAGCTGAAGATGGGAACGCAGGTGATGTTTACTAAAAACGATCCTACAGGCAGCCAGCGGTTTTTCAATGGAAAGATAGCGCTAATCAAAAGCATTAAAAATGATGAAATTACGGTAAAGCTGGAAGGCTCGAATGACACGCTAACCTTGGAAAAATATGTGTGGAAAAACATAAAATATGCGCTTTCTGCCGAAACCGGTGAGATAGAGGAAAATGAAATTGGTTCTTTTACGCAGTATCCTATCAAGCTCGCTTGGGCTATTACGGTACACAAAAGCCAGGGATTGACTTTCGAGCGGGCAGTGATAGATATTGGCGATGCCTTCGCTCCCGGTCAGGTGTATGTAGCGCTTTCCCGATTAAAAACCCTCGATGGACTTATTCTCACCGCGCCAGCCAATCATTTAAGGACTTTTCAGGAAGAAGGAGTCCTCGCCTTCGGAAACACCAAGTCATTGCAGGGAGACCTGGATCAAATTATCACCGAAGAAGCCTTTTCTTTCAGCAAGACTTTCCTTTCCAAGTGCTTTAATTTCACCCCATTGATTGAGTTATTAGAGGAACATGTGGACAGCTATACGAAAGAAAACACGCTTACCATCAAACAAAAACACCATACCTGGGCACTGAAACTCCTGGAAGAGACGGTTCCCTATAAAGCTTTGGCTGATAAATTTTGTAGGGAAATGCAACGCATTCTACACAATAAAGAAGCAGACTTTTGGTCCTTGCTCCATAATCGGATTGAATCGGCACTGAAGTATTTTACTCCGGTGTTACAAGAACTTTTGCAAAAAGTAGTTGCCCAGAAAGCAGCAGCCAAAAGCGATAAAAAAGCGAAGGGGTATTTGAAAGAACTAGGAGAAGTAGAAACCGCTTTTTTCAAACAATTGCGTGACCTCAACAAATCGCAAGCCTTTATCAAATCTATCCTAGACAATACCGAATTCACGAAACAAACAGTTAATGAATCGTATGAAAAGAGTGGTTTAATCAAAGCAACTTCCTTTGACACAGACGGATCCAAATACAGCTATACTAAGACCCCAACCAAAGTAAAAAAAGAAAAAAGCCTCGAAAAGAAAATACCCACCAACGAGGTCAGTTTTCAGCACTATAAACAAGGATTAACGATTGCCGAGATCGCTATCGTCAGAAATTTAACCGAAACAACCATAGCGGGCCACTTCACTCATTATATTTCAATCGGCGAAGTTGATGTACAAGCATTGATGCCGGCCGATAAAGTCAATAAGATTATGGAAGAAGCAGAAAGATTAGGCCATCCGCCAATGAGTGAATTAAAACACCACTTGGGAGAGGATTATTCTTACACAGAATTAAGATTCACCAACGCTTTTAAAAAGTATAAAGAAAGCCTGAACAATTAACAATTAACAATGAACAATGAACAATTAACAATTAACAATTAACCCCTTTGGTATCGGGATTAGATGTAGCCTCGTTACAGTGTAACGAGGTGACGCACGGAAATCACGGCATGGGCAACGGTAACCCTCGGGAACGGAAATCACGGCATGGCTACAGCGTTACGGTGTAACGAGGTAACGGTAACACGGAAATCACGGCATGGCTACAGCGTTACGGTGTAACGCTGCTACGGTACGTTCCCAGGCACAGCATGACAACACGGTAATTTTCCTCCAGTTAAGCCTTATTTTATACTTTCCCTAAGATTCCTGATCGTTTAAATATTAGCCTATTTTTGCGGTCTGTCATCGCCGCGATCTCTACTTCTGCTTATGAACTATATTGGCTCCAAACACAAGCTTACTGCATTTATCCGTTCGGTCATTTCACAAAAAGTACCTGATTTGCAGGGCAAGGTTTTCGCGGAGCTTTTCGGAGGCACTGGAGTTATTGCCCGCAGCTTCAAACCGGAAGTAAAACAGGTTATTATCAACGATTTGGAGCCGTATAGCTACGTTTTGTCGCGCAACTACATTGGCAACCATCGCCCGTTAAATTTTGCAGAAAGTGTTCAGGAATTGAATGCGTTGCCACCCAAAAAGGGCTTTATTTACGAACATTATTGCGCGGGTAGCGGCAGTGGCCGAATGTATTTCAGCGATGAAAACGGGCTGAAGATTGATGCCATGCGCCTGCAAATACATGAGTGGAAAGCCAGCCAAACCATCGACGATGACCATTACTACTTTCTGCTGGCCAGCCTGATCGAAAGTGCCGATAAGGTTGCTAATACGGCTTCAGTCTACGGGGCTTTCCTGAAGAAAATAAAACCGTCGGCGCAGAAGAACTTGGTGTTGAATCCGGCCTTATTTACGGTCAACGACCACGCGCACCAGGTGTTCAACCGCGATGCCAACGAGCTGATCAAAGAAATTAAGGGCGACATTTTGTACCTCGACCCGCCTTATAACGAGCGGCAATACGGGGCTAATTACCACCTGCTCAATACCATCGCCCTCTACGACGACTTCATTCCAAAGGGAAAAACCGGCCTGCGCGAATACGAACGATCCAACTACTGCAAGACCAATCAGGTCGAAACGGCATTTGAAGAGCTAATTCGTCATGCTGACTTCAGTCATATTTTTATCAGCTACAACAACGAAGGACTGATGAATGAGCAGACGGTTGCCGATATCCTGTCGCACTACGGCCATTACGAGCTAGCTACCACCCAATACCAGCGCTTCAAGGCCGATACGGACGCCAACCGCAGCCACAAAGCCACCTCCACGCTGGAATACCTGCATATTTTGGTCAAAAGCTAGCGGATGGATCTAGTTCGTATTGAGCATGAGTTGCAGAAGCGGCTGGCGTTTCCTTACCGATGGGGGCGCAGGCAGTCGAACAACTTCGACCAGGCTACTCAATTCATTTACCAAACCTATTCATTTGAATTCTTATTGCGGGAAATTGAGCGGAGGTTTGGTCATCTAGATACTTATGAAAGCTATCAAGACTATGCGCTCAACCGCTGGTTTAATTTCTGGTCGGCACAGGCCGTAGAGCAAATTTTCTGTTCGCTATCAGGAGTAAAACCGGCCCATAATCCAAGAAACCGCCTCGTAGACTTTAGCTTCGAGGGCATTAGCTTCGACCACAAAACGACGATCTTTCCGAAGAGCTTTCCACAGAACCTGGCTTCGGCTCAAGACAACCCGCGCGAACTGATTCAGTGGTTATACGACAACCAGTCGCAGGAGAAACGAATGCACCTAAAAAACCGGTTATTTATTGTATTGCACGCCAACGATGGCGAACATTGGAAATTGAAAGCCGACATTGGCTGGTTGCAAACCATTATTGAGCAATATGTGGGGGCATTTTCGTTAACGCAATTACATACCTTTCATTTTGCGCACGATTCCCCCACCCTATCCGATGTGATTTGGGCGCTGCGCTAATGATTTGAATAGAGCTACCATTAGGACACAACAAATTACTCATACCTAACCACTTACTATGAATCAACAGTTGAATAACCGGGAGCGTGAGTTAGTGAAAGCGGCCAATCAGTTTAAAAAGCGGGCGCAAAACCTGATCAAATCGGGCAAGTTGGAAGAAGAGCACCAGAAAGTAGCAGAAGCCTGCAACAACCTGCTGCAACAAGTATATACCCACGCTGAAAACCGGACCTTGATTTTACTTCAGCACGACAACCTAAAGAAGACCATTCAGGATCACGCACAATGTCCTAGCTGTAAAAGCAATGCGCATCTGAAATTGCGTGGCATTGATCCTAATGAGAAGGGCTGGAAAATGAATCGGTACCGTTGTCGGCGTTGCAACCTGGAATTTACCTGGAACCGCCCCAACAATCCCTGGGATATGCTTCACTTTTTCGAAGACATGATAACCCAATTAGACGCCAGTGCACAGAATGAAAGCATAGATGCCGAAACCAAGGCACAAACGCAAGCTATGAAAGAGCACATTCTGCAAAACCTAGACAAGCTGCGGCCAGTGATAGAAGGAGCTGACCAAAATTTACGGGATATCCGGCAAAAGGATGAGGAGATGGCGCAGATGCTGCACGAATTCAAGAACTTCTTATTGATTGAGCTGATAAAGCTCGACAGTTGGAAAAACCAGCAGGAATAGTGGAGTAATCAGGTAGTAGTCCGTAGCCAATGGTTCATATCACTATAGTGCTCAAACGAGAAATCTGTAGACCGGACTGCTTTAGCAAACTGGTCTACAGATTTCTGACGTGATTCACGCTATTGACTAAAAAGGAATGATAAAGACTTTTTTGCCCTTCTTTTGGGCATATTTTAATGCGTGAGAGGTTCCTCGGCTTTTGCCATCCCAGAAAGCCACAACCTGGTCACTGGCATCTACTAAGGCTTCATTGCGGGCATAAGGATTGGCTTTACCAAAGCGCGCATAATCAGGCTTAAACACCTCGATTGGTAATTCTTTTTCCTCAGCATAGCGTTTTGCCAACTGATCAGCTCCCTGGGCTCCTCCAGATACAATACCCGTAATAGTATAGCCTTCTAAAATTTCTTTCAGGAAGGAGTAATCCTGGAAATTGCGCGAACCAACAACAGCAGTAATCATAATTGTAAGATTAATTGTTTTTATATAAAAGCCCTTCTCAATAAGAATTGTCCATTGAAAACGGCGGTAAATGGCTTATACGAATTACGTGCGTATGTGGCAATAAAATGTCTGACAATGTTACTTCAACTCAAGCTACAAAAATTAATTCTTCTTTTAGCTGCTTAATCTGAGATACTAGCTGGGAATGCTCATGAATAAATTGTTGAGCACTCTTGAAATTTCGGATAGTCATCTCGCAGCGGATGGCGAACAGTTTGGCTGCCGCCTCTTTCTTTAAATAAGCTAGCTGATTGCTGTGATCTGAATTCACATAAACGTCTTCCTGAGAGATTGATGCCATACTTTTAGGTATAAATATTGAAAAGCTGGTCGAAATTTAGAGCAATCAACCCTAGCACAGACAACTATTTAGACAGATGACACTTAATTCACGGTGAGTCGTCAGTTTTTCAAAGAAAGCTTTTTCGCAGTATTTCAACTACATACAGGCATACCCTGATATGCTTATTTGCGCTTGGTTACGCACTTCCCCATTCAATGAATGTTTAGGAAGAACAGGCTGAGGTAAGGGCGCAAGGTACTAATATATAGTTAGGAAACGGAAGATTGCCCAACTTCACAGTTGGAAAAGCAATGAACTAAACCTGGAAGCAGACTTAATTGGCCTAAAACTTATTGAGCAGCTCCTGTTTTTTTAGTGGGGAAACATCCACGACTGAGTTATCAGCCATTATCACCTGTCCACCTTTGCCCCGGATGTATTTTTTTACTTGTTGTAGGTTAATCAGGTGGGATTTATGCACGCGCAGAAAGTCAAAATCAGAGAGAATGTCTTCGTAGAATTTGAGTGTTCGGCAGATCAGAATTTTGCTTCCATTGGCCATATAGAAGTCCGTAAAGTTGTCGTTGGCTTGACAGCGAACAATGTCCTTTACCTGAATTACCTCAAAACCTTCCATAAAAGGCAAGACAATTTTCTGCAATTGCTTATTTACCACCTGTAGGTTTTCCATCAGCACTTTGGTGTGAAAAGAAAAATGGTTTCTTTCCTTTTCCAGCCGAATTTTCTGGACTGCCTGGATCAGTTCGTCAATATCGATGGGCTTCAGAATATAATACGCCGCACTAAAGTTGAGTGCTTTTAACGCATAATGACTAAAGGCCGTGACAAATACCGTTTCAAAAGTAATTTCACCCGCTTGCTCCAATAAGTCAAACGCATTGCCATAGGGCATTTCCACATCTAGAAAAACAATATCTGGCTGGTGCTGGCGAATGGCTTCCAAGCCCGTTTTTACGGATTCCCCAAAACCGGACACAACCACATCAGTACAATACTTGGCAATGAAGTTAGCCAACGCTGCCCGGCTGGCCAGTTCATCGTCCACAATAACGGCTTTTAAGATCATAGGTGAGTTGATGGGTTGATGGGTTGATGGGTTGATGTGCTGATGTGCTGATGATTAGATGCTGGCTCTCTATTATATTAGTCTATTTTGTCATTCTGCCGGGTGGCCGGAGCCAAAGAATGACAATTAGTAGGAAGTAATTGTAAAATTCATAAACCATCTCAAACTGTGACTTCGTGAATATGCAAGGGAATGCGGATTATGACTTTCGTGCCGCTTTCGTCGGTGGTATGCAAATCGGTAATGGAAACAGAAAGCTTGGTTCGGTGAATTTCATTGATGATTCGGAGTCGATTTTCTATATTCAGCAGCCCAGTAGAAACGTTCTCTTTCTGATTGCTCGTTTTAATAGCCTGAGATTTTTTGCGCCCAATGCCGTTGTCTTCAATGCAAACCACCAAATCATCCGTATCCTTTTTCACCTTTACCGTCAGCAGTCCTTTCTCTTCTTTATAGCGCAAGCCATGCCAAACCGCATTTTCGATGTAGGGCTGTATGAGCATCGGCGGCATCTGAATCGAGTCTATATCGATGGCAGGATCTACTTCAAAGGTATAGTCGAACTTCTCCTTAAACCGGAAGTGCTCCAGGTTCAGGTACAATTCCAGAATTTTGAGTTCATTAGACAAAGGGATAAAATTATGCTGGGAATTCTCCATGACCGCCCGCATGAGCCTGGAGAACTCGGATAAATACTTATTAGCCGACCGTTCATCGTTTTGTGAGATAAAACTATTGACTGAGTTCAGGGCATTGAAAATAAAATGCGGGTTCATCTGGCTCCTCAACGACTTTAGTGCCAGCAATTGGTTAGCAATCCGGCGTTTTTGGGCGCTCTTGTATAAAAGATAAGAAGCAACAAATACCAACAACAAGCCCACTACGAGCGCGTAGATGAGAATCAGTTGCTTCTGCATCCCTTCTTCTCTCAGCTTCTGGTCTTTTCTCAGCAATTCGATTGTTTTGGCATTGAGCTGGCGGTCTTTTTCCAGTGATTCAATCTTCTTTTGTCGCTCCGATAGTTCTTCCTTAAACTGGAGCAATCCAGCCAGCTCCGTTTCCCTCTTTTTATAGACACCTTCTACCAAAGCCACATAGGTCTGATAGCTTTTCAAGGCATCTTTCACCTTGCCCAAAGCCACATACGCCTCTGATAAGGAACGGTAGCCTTCGCTTTTTTTATCGAGCTTATCCAACTGACCAGATAAGGTGATGCTTTTCTGAAGGTAAGGAATAGCCGCCGCTGCATTTTTCTGCTCCAGGTACAGATGGGCAACCTCCAGGTATTCATCGTTCAGGGCCGTCTTGTTGTTGCTTTTCAGGTTGATGGCAATGGATTGTTGGCGAAGCGCTAATTCCTGGTCATACCGCTTTTCCAGCCGGAGTACCTTGCCAAGCATATCATTGGATTTTGCCAGTGTATTGTCATCCGACATTCCGCTTGCCAGGCTCTGTGAATTGTCGTAGTAAGCGCGGGCTTGCTGGGGTTTTTCCTGTTGCAGATAAATATCGCCAATGCTATTGTTGGTACTGATTACGCCTTTGTCATTTCCCCGTTTCTCTTCTATTTTCAATACTTCTTTATAGCTTTTCAGGGCCAGTTCTTCCTTTCCCTGCTTTTCGTACAGGCGTCCGATGCTGGTTTTGGCTTGTACTTTATCCTCAAGCCGGGCGCTGGTGGTAGCTTCCTGCAATACTTCATTCCACTGGGCGAGGGCATTGGCAGTTTCTCCATTGGCTTCCAAAGCCGCCGCCAATTTCCTCCTGGCTTCGTACCGAGCAGATGCGTCGCCCAAGGCACTGAAACCTTCCATACACTTCCGGTAGTTTTCCACGGCCTTGGCAAATAAGCCCTGCTCGTAATTGATGTTTCCCAGGGTTTGGTATGTCTGTGCCTCACCCCTGGCGTTGTTTTCATTGATGCTGAGCGCCAAGGCTTCGGCTATATAATCAAGCGCCTTTTTGGGTTCCTGGGCACTAATTTGCTCAGCCCGATTCAACAAGACATCCACCTGATCGGCTTTTTTAGATAACCGACTATTACTATTAGTAGCCTCTCCTTTTTTCTTCAGTTCAACTGCTTTGTGCGACTTGTGCTGAGCCGATACCCAAGTACCAGTACAGAAAAGCAACAGGAATAAAAATAAGTATCGGGAGTGTAATTCCATCCGATAAAAGTAAGCATTCCAGCATACAAACGGGTATAAGCAAAGCCCTTCCATGTGTATTAAAATTTCACTCAGTCAACTGCTCCATTCCCTCAATCATTCGGGCGGTTCCCTAAGTCTTCATTTGTCCGCATTGTGTGAGCCAGTACTTTAGATGCATTCTTCCACCTCAACCACCTTTTGTATGATGCGTCTCCAATCAAATAAAGCCCTGTTGCTTGCACTAGTATTGATAAGTATACCGATGTACAGTTTCCAGTCGACACCCACTCATAGACACGTAATGGCGCACCCCGCCTCAGTACAGACAGTAGCGCCATCGGCGGCTAAGAAGATCAAAATAGCCTTGTTGCTCGACACCAGCGGCAGTATGGATGGATTGATTGACCAAGCCAAGGCACAATTATGGACGATTGTAGAAGAACTAGCCAAAGCCAAATGTGATTGGGCGGCATCCCGCGGGGCAAAACCCGAAGTAACCATTGCGCTCTACGAATACGGCAACGACCGCTTGTCGGCCAAAGAGGGCTACATTCGGATGGTAACGCCCCTGACCCATGACCTGGACAAACTATCTGCTGACCTGTTTTCACTCACCATTGACGGCGGCAGCGAATTTTGTGGACATGTCATCCAAACCGCCTGCCGCCAGTTAGACTGGTCAACAGATGGCGATGATTTCCAGGTGATTTTTATTGCGGGCAACGAGCCTTTCACCCAAGGGAATGTGAACTACAAAGAAGCTTGTGCCTTGGCCAGAAGTAAACATATTGTAGTCAATACCATCTTTTGCGGCCCGATGGAAGAAGGCATCTCTACTTCCTGGAAGGCGGGTGCTGACCTCACTGGTGGCAATTATATGAGCATTGAACAAAATCGCAAAACGGTATTTATCCCTTCCCCTTACGACGCTAAAATCACCGAACTGAATATCCAGTTGAACACTACGTACATTGAATACGGCAAAGGTGGGAAGGAAAAGAAGATGAATCAGTCGACACAAGACAACAATGCCCAGTCTTATGGAGCAGGGAATGCGGTAAAAAGGGCTGTATCTAAAAGCAGCCATATTTATAAAAACGACTCATGGGATCTGGTAGACAAGTCGGAAGAGAAGGGCTTTGAAGTGAGCAAAATTGATAAGGAAGAACTACCAGAGCCGATGAAAAATATGTCGGACGACCAGAAAAAGCAGTTTATTACCAAGAAAAAAGCTGAGAGAGATCAGATAAAGTCCGAAATTGGTCAATTGAACCAACAAAGGGAAAAATATATCGCCCAGCAAAACAAACAGTCGACTGACGATAAGATGCTGGACAAGGTCATGCTGCAATCCATCCGCAAACAAGCTGCCACCAAAAAGCTAACGTTTTAGTTGGTAGGGTTAAGAAAACGGCGTCATTGCGAAGCATCGATCCGCCGATGCCTCGCAATGACGCTCTAAAAATTCACCTATAACCAACTTATTAATCCAAACATACACTTACTTCCCTCAATTGACGATTCAGGCATAAATAGTTACCTTTGCTCTATGCCCCAGGCTCTCAATTCCACCGCCCGCATTGGTACGAATATTTCTCACGCTATTGATTTACTTCAACAAGGCGAAGTAGTTGCCATTCCCACAGAAACGGTATACGGTTTGGCAGGAAATGCACTGAATACAAAGGCAGTAGCCCGTATTTTCTCCGTAAAGAACCGACCAACCTTTGACCCACTGATTATCCATACCAATAGCCTGGAAAAAGTGCTGCAATTTGTGGACGAGATGCCAGCACAGGCAAAAACGCTGGCTCAAGCTTGCTGGCCAGGCCCACTGACATTATTATTACCCAGAAAAGACAGTATTCCCGACTTAGTGACTTCTGGGTTGGATACAGTCGCTGTACGGATTCCAAATCATTCGCTTACTCTTTCGTTGCTGGAGGCATTGGAATTTCCTTTGGCAGCCCCAAGCGCCAATCCATTTGGTTATATCAGCCCTACTACTGCCGAACACGTTTACAATCAACTGGGAAAAAAAATACCTTATATTTTGGATGGTGGCCCTTGCCTGGTAGGTATCGAATCTACTATCGTAGGATTTGAAGACGGAGAGCCAACCATTTATCGACTAG
>JAZKGK010000267.1:0-1800 GCA_040385915.1 Bacteroidota bacterium | reverse complement strand
CCTTCTTTCAACAGCGTTCCGTATTTCTTGATCCATTGGGCTCCATCGTTCGCCTCGGCTTTTTTCCAATGAATGCCGTCGCTCACATAGCCATCGCCAATTTGCGGTTTTTGGTAGGTAAGCACGGTATCTCCTTCTACTACATGGTAAACGGTGGAGTCGCCCAGCACAATGGCTTCTACTGTAACCCATTGGTCACCATCGTAGGTCTTGGAACTGGAATTAATGCAGTGTTCTGGATTAACTTTTCCCTGCATTTCTACTTGTGTTCCTGGCGTACATAAATTTCCGGTGGTGCGTTTGCCAGTACCTAGGCCGCCCAGCAGTTGCACCTCAATAGATACTGGAAATTCCTGGTCTTTAAACAGGCTTTGAGCCGATTGTGAATGGAGCATCACGCCACTATTCCGTACATTCCAATCGGCTCCTCCCGCCATTTGATTGCCTGTAAAGCGGTATTCTACCCTTAACTTGTAATAAGAAAATGGCTTATGATAGTACATATGCCCAAATTTGTTGTCAAACTTATCGTACTGGTCATAGGCAATCTTCAGGATGCCGTCTTCGACCCGGTAAGTATTCCCGAAATTTTGATTCAACTCATATTTCGTGATCTTGATATCCCAACCTTTCAAATCTTTGCCGTTAAATAGCGGTCTCCATTCTTCCCTACTTGGCTTATTTTGCGCCATGGCAACCATCCCTAAGAAAAGCCAGGCGATGAAACTGATGGTACTGGTTAATTTTTTCATTGTTGTATGAGGAATCGAAAAAGGTGAAAGAGAACAACTAATTCGTAGCTGCAACCTGGGCCATTGCCTTAATGTCGATCGCTGTGACCTAAATCGCGGTCGGGTGAAATTCGGTCACGCACGAGCTGCTTCAGCTCCTTCGATTCGGGAAAGCGGCCGTGCTCTTTTCGGGAAAAAATCAATTCTCCCTCCAGCCGAACCTCAAATATGCCTCCCGTTCCAGGAATGAGCGCTACTTCTCCCAATTCAGTTTCAAAAGTGGTTAGTAGTTCCTGAGCCATCCAACCTGCTCGTAAGAGCCAACGGCATTGGGTACAGTAAGTTATGTCTAGTCGTGGAGTCATTTGTTCTAATCATTTCACCCTTTCAGGGTTATGTTGTCTATTGTTTTTCCAGTCTATAATCTTTCCATCCCTTCGGGATTTATATTCATTCGCTGTTTGCTCTACATCGAACCTGTATTTCCGCGAATTAATTTATTTTCTTTGTCATAAACTAATATTTCGTTCCAATCCAATTTTCGGGCTGAAGAATCAATTTCATCTAACAATTCGCTTGATACTGAAGATTTACAATTGATTTGGAAATAGCCAGGGTAGCAAGGCACTTGGGTTACAGAGAGTTTATTAGAATGCTGTTTGTTAATCCTATCAATGAATGCTTTATGCTCTCCGCTTGGCTCGCCACAAACTATTTTCTCTATCCAATCACAGGAAGCAAGAAAATACAATATCACACAAAATACAGCCGAATTTTTTATCATCTTATTTCTGATATTAACATTTAAACACCCGAACCATCCATCTCCCTTACTACAGTGATAATCCCTTGGCCGCATCACTTAAAACCCTACTCCAATCCGAATGCCTGGGAAAGCAGTTTTGAAGTTGTCGGTAATAATGAGCTCGGGAATCAGGTGCAAACTACCGTGCTTAGGATTAGTAGAAACGTTGAGAGAAAGCTTGACTGTATTTTTGCCAAAGTAATTGCCCTGATTGCTAACGAGGTATCCCACACCCACTTTTTGCCAAAATTTGCCGAAGCCATG
>JAZKGK010000266.1:0-11952 GCA_040385915.1 Bacteroidota bacterium | reverse complement strand
TGAAGACTTCAGCCATTAAAAGGCACGAGTCACCGCTTCGCTGAAGACCTGCGCCAGATGTGCCTATCAATTTACTGAAGAAACTGCCAAAGAATTCGGTAAAAAAGCCGGTGTTGATGATTTTTCACCCGAATCCCAAGATGCAATGGCTGTTGAACTTATAAAGGAGAAAAAGTCTCTACCTGATATTAAAGCAGTTGATTTAAATGCCTCCCTCTGGCGCCAGTCTTCAGCGAAGCGGTGACTGGTGCCTTTTCATTGTGGAAGTCTTCAGACTTCCTTTTCAGACAAGTGTTGATGGGCTAAAAAAACCGTGCATAACAATCCTCAGCGATTGATTTTGTCCAAACTAGGCTTCATTTTCTTTTCCCGGATTAGGCCGAGCGCCACGCCATTGGTCCAGCCAAAGCCGTCTTGTAGAGGATATTCGCCGCCACCGGCTTTGATACTTAGGTCGGTCACATTGTACTTCTCCATCATCTTGCCCGTTTGGCTAAAAACTGCTTTGTTGAGGTTAAGCCAGCGGCTGGAAATAGTGTCGGCCAGCGTTTCCTGCTGGTACTGGCGAAGCCCCTGGATAGATATCCATTGCAAGGGAGGCCAGCCGTTGGGAGAATCCCATTGCTGAGCAGTCTTACTCAAGGTGGTGACCAAGCCACCAGGCAGAAGCAATTTCTCTTTCAGTACGGCAGCGGCTCTTTTCGCCTGTTCAGGGCTAGCCAATGACATCCACAGCGGATACATGCCCGCCAGCGTAATAGCATCTGTAGGTTGATCTTTAAGGAAATTATAGTCGAAAAAATAGCCTTTCTCTTCGTGCCAGCAATAGTATAAAATAGCTTTCTTACGCGCTTCTGCCTTCTTTTGGTACGATGCCGCCTTTTCCCGATTTCCTTTGAGTGTATATAGTTCAGCCAGCGTTTGTTCCAGGTTGTACATCAGTACGTTCAGATCAACCGGAATAATTTCGGTCGTGACAATAGAGCTAAGGTTTTTACCATCGGCAAACCATCGGCTGCTAAAATCCCAGCCCGACTCACATGCCGCCCGGATATTGCGGTAGAGCTTTTCTCTTTGGGCTGCCGGAAGTTTTTGCCCCAGCAAAACGTCTTCCCGGTAAGATTCCGTTCTGGGCTCAGGCCGGTCGTCCCAGTAGCGATTCATAACCACCCTTGTTGTGTCGTGTTCAAGCTGAACTACTCGTCGGTGGGTAGGAGCGGAGTGGGTCAATGAATCACTTCCGGCCATCCAAAATTTGTATTCCTTTTCCAACTGAGGCAAGTAGGCTAAAGCGGTTTCTTTTCCTTGGTATTGGGCGTACAGTTTCACCATGGCAGCGAAAAAAGGCGGTTGGGAGCGACTGAGGTAATAGGTACGGTTGCCATTCGGGATATGTCCGTGCTGGTCAATCAGATAGGCGAAGTTGTCGAGCATGCCTTTGATCAGGTCGAAACGGTCGCTGGCAGCTAGGCCCAGCATCGTAAAATAGCTGTCCCAATAATAAATTTCGCGAAACCGGCCACCCGGCACCACATAGGGTTTGGGTAATGGAATGAGCGAGCTATACTGACGTGCCGAATCAGGATGGCGGGTCAGGTTATCCCATTGGGCCACCAAATGTGCTTCCAAACCTTTGGATACATTGCTTTTGAAGAGCGTATCAGAAGAAGCGGGAATATCGAAATGTGCCAACACAAAAGTGCTCAAGCGAAAGCCAGGCTTATCTTTTTCGGCCTCATACAAAGCCAATATTTCTTTGGGCGGCTGGTGCGGGGTACAATCGGCAAATGTTTTTGAGTCGGCAAATACCGATTGCATTTCTACCGCTTCGTATAGGCTGCCAAGGGCTTTGTCAGGAATATATCCTTCGTGGCTAACTTCCGGCTGAGTCCGGCAACTGTACACAAAAAGACTGAATATGAGAAAAAAGACTGGTGAAAATGGCTTGTTCATGCGAGTACAGATAAGGAGGGTAATATAAGTGAATTTTCTTCACATCAACTGATCTTCACATCTACCAATCTACTCATCTCCTTTATTCTACGTACAAAACTAGCCCTTTTAGGTATTCGCTTTCGGGGTGATAAATATTGATCGGATGGTCGGCGGGTTGGGTGAGTTGATGCAGAATGCGGACGTTACGCCCAGCATCGGTAGCAGCGCCGAACAAGATTTTGCGGAACAGGTCTTTGTCAATGTGCTGGGAGCAAGAAAAGGTGAAAATCAATCCACCAGGTTTTATTTTCTTCAGCCCTTTCAGGTTCAATTCTTTGTAACCACGCGTGGCATTGGGTACTGACCGGGCATTTTTAGCAAATGCTGGCGGGTCTAATACCATAATGTCGTACTGGGTTTCCGTTTCGCGCAGGTATTCGAAACAATCAACAGTAAAGGATTGGTGAATGCCCTTTCCGCCATTTAAGGCCACATTTTCGTCTCCCAGTTGAATCGCATCCTTCGACACATCTACCGAATGAACTTCCGTAGCACCACCCGCCAGCGCCGACACGCTGAAGCCGCCAGTGTAGCTAAAGGCATTCAGTACCTTTTTTCCGGCGGCATATTTCCGCAACAAGTCCCGGTTATCGCGTTGGTCGAGGAAGAAGCCCGTTTTCTGGCCTTTTTCAAAATCAATCAGGTAAGACATACCATTTTCCTTTACGGTTAGCCTTCCTTGCCATTCATCGGGTGTGAGCCAGCCATTCGGCAGCGTTACCTGTTCCAGAAAGCCGGTATTCTGCTTGTTTTTTAGATAAATATTTCGGAGGCCTAACGATTGAAAAGCTTCTACTATAAAGGGATACACTCTTTCCACGCCCTTGATCAGCAACTGTACCACCACCACTTCGCCGTATACATCGGCAATAATGCCAGGAAAGAAATCACCTTCTGCGTGCAACAGGCGGTAGCAGTTGGTTTGCTGTTTATCGAATAGGTTTTGCCGGAGTTGGTAAGCCCGCTGCACTTTGGCCTGCCAGTAAGCAGGTGTAGTGACGTCCAATGGCTGGCTGGTAAACTCGAACATGCGGCAGGTAATCTGGCTGTCAGGCGAAAAGAAGCCATAGCCGAGTAGGTTCTTCTGGATATCCAGCACTTCTACAATGGCTCCGTTTTCAGCCGCTTTGGGCAAATGTTGTACGGCACCAGAAAATAACCAGGGATGGCGGTGAAGGACAGACCTTTCGCGCGTTGGTTTAAGAATAAGACTTGGGTAAAGCATAGGTGAGTTGGAAAAGCGCAAAGCTAGGATTTTCCTTGATTCTTTGGTTCTGATAGCCTTTAATAGTAAAACCTTCAAAAACTTCTGCTTATTTCTAGTATGTCACTGTTGAAATCCTTAATTTTGGCCGATTTAAACCAACATTTTACGTATATGTCAGTTAGTACCTACTCCTTGTTGTCCGATCGGATCAACTCATTGGCTGAATCTCAAACCCTGGCGATGACCAAGAAAGCGCGCGAATTGAGTGCTCAGGGTTTCAAGGTAATCAATCTTAGTATTGGAGAACCGGATTTTCAAACCCCGCAACATGTCAAGGATGCGGCTAAGAAGGCCATTGACGAAGGCAATTCCTGGTATACGCCCGTTCCCGGAACCCTGGAACTGCGCCAGTCAATTGCCGACAAATTGCGCCGCGAAAACAACCTGGACTGGAAGCCTGAAAATATTGTGGTTTCTACTGGAGCCAAGCAATCTTTAGCCAACGTAATTCTTTCGTTGGTGAATCCTGGCGATGAAGTAATCATTTTCTCGCCTTATTGGGTAAGCTACAGCGAAATCGTAAAGTTAGCCGAAGGTGTGCCAGTATTGTTAGAAGGCAGTTTTGATGACGGATTTAAGGCTACTGCTGCGCAATTAGAAAAAGCCATTACCTCACGTACCAAAGTAATCATGTATTCTTCTCCCTGCAATCCAACGGGAGCAGTATTTTCTAAAGAAGAACTGACAGCCATTGCCCAGGTCGTAGCTAAGCACGAAAATATCTTCGTACTGGCTGACGAAATTTATGAATACATCCGTTTCAACGATAATTTTTTCAGCATCGGTTCGCTGGATTTCATCAAAGATCGGGTTATCACGGTAAATGGTTATTCTAAAGGCTTTGCAATGACTGGCTGGCGTATTGGCTACATTGCTGCCGCCAAGTGGATTGCCGATGCCTGTGATAAAGTACAAGGCCAAGTGACTTCTGGTACTTCTTCTATCTCTCAAAAAGCAGCACTGGTTGCTTATAACGACCTGGCTCCTACGCGGGCAATGGCTGAAGCCTATCTTCGCCGCCGCGATTTAGTAGTTTCCTTAATGAGTGAAATTCCAGGCGTAAAGACTTATTTACCCGATGGTGCATTTTACCTCTTCCCGGACATTAGCTACTATTTGGGCAAAACGGATGGCAAAACGGTGATCAAAACCGCCGAAGACCTGTGCCTATGGTTATTGAGCGAAGCGTATGTATCGCTTGTAACGGGCGAAGCTTTCGGTGAGCCTAATTGTATCCGTATGTCCTTCGCCGCTTCCGACGAAAACTTGAAAGAAGCCATCAGCCGGATAAAAACAACTTTAGCAAAATTATCTTAATTTATAGTCGGTTAGCCGTTAGTAATCAGGTATAAGTGATACAATAATGTATGCTTGGCCTAATTTCTAACGGCTAATTGCTTTTTAGCTAATGCATGATTTTTCAATCCATTGAGGAAATATTTGAGGCTTTCAATCGCTTGCGGGTGCTTATTGTTGGCGACGTAATGGTAGATGCTTATCTGTGGGGAAAAGTTGAAAGGATTTCACCCGAAGCGCCCGTACCCATTGTAAACGTACAAAGGCGCGAACAACGCCTGGGCGGTGCGGGAAACGTAGCCTTGAATGTGCAGGCGATGGGAGCAATTCCTATTCTTTGCTCAGTCATTGGTACGGGAGTCGATGGAGAATCTTTCCTTTCTCTCTTGAAAGAAAACCAGCTTTCTGCCGAGGGAATTATTCAGAGCGAAGATCGGATGACAACTGTCAAAAATCGCGTTCTGGCGGGGTCTCAGCACATACTCCGAATTGACTCTGAAACCGACGCTTTATTAAATGAGGAAGAGCGAAAAGCCTTATTGAAGCGAGTAAAGGAAGTGGCTTCTACTTGCGATGTGATTATATTCCAGGATTACGATAAAGGAGTACTTAGCAAGGAGCTTATTTGGGAAATTATCCGTTTTGCAGAAAAGCATCACATTCCCACCGTGGTAGATCCCAAGAAAAGAAATTTCCTTTCCTATCAAAATGCTACCCTTTTCAAACCCAACCTGAAAGAACTCCGCGAAGGATTGAAAATAGAGTGCAATCCCGATAATCACGCTGAATTGCAACACGTAACTGGCCTGCTCAAAGCCCGTCTGCAAATCAAATCTGCTCTCATTACCCTGTCCGAAAGGGGAGTTTATATCGATTCCGAACACGAACAGCACTTATTACCCGCCCACATCCGCCAGATTTCCGATGTTTCGGGAGCCGGCGATACAGTCATCAGTATTGCCGCCTTGTGCCTGGCCCTGCAACTTACTCCCCGGATGCTAGCGGGTCTTTCTAACCTGGGTGGCGGCTTGGTCTGCGAATCCGTTGGCGTCGTCCCGGTAAATAAAGAGCGCCTCAAAGCCGAGGCTCTCAAGTTGATTAGTGGATTGGTAGATTAGTGGATTAGAGGATTAGAGGATTAGAGGATGTGCGGATTGGTGTGTTGATGCAAGAATGATGAGTTTATTTTTTTGATTGAGAAATAATCTTTCCTAATACCTTTTGTATGCTGTTGTTTTGGGCAAGCAAGTCTTCACTTTCTGGATAGTTATCTGAGTATTTGCATAATAATAACCAGTACTCTGTTTCATTTGCTTCTTTATAAGCAATTTTCATTTTGTGAACGAAATCGGCTTTACTTTCCGCTCCTTGGGCTTCTCTGATATTTGCGCCAATAGAGGTTCCGCTTTTAAGAAGTTGGTTAGCTAAAACAAATTTTCTTTTTCCCTCTAATACCTCAGCAAAAGTTATAATGTTAAGGGCAAACTTAAATGATAAGTTCACAATCAAATTATCTGAATAATTATGGCCTTCATTTTTTGCCTCCATTGCCTTAGCTATAAAAAATTAATTAAATTCAATCTACCACCCATCTACTAATCCCCTAATCCCCCAATCCACACATCCTCTAATCCGCACATCCTCTAATCCGCACATCCCCTAATCCGCACATCCCCTAATCCGCACATCCACCAAACTCTTTCACCGTTTCTATGAAGCACTTTACTTTTTCGGGGTCGGTATCGGGGTAGACGCCGTGACCCAGGTTGGCAATGTGTGGGTGAGAACCGAACTCCTGTAGCATTTTCCGGGTTTCGTGGCGGATTTGATCAAATGAGGCGTACAGTACGCAAGGATCAAGGTTTCCTTGCAATGTTTTGTCTGACCCAATCAGCGCGCGGGATTCCGCCACTTCCATATTCCAGTCAAGGCCGATGACGTTGCAAGACAGTTTACCCATCTCATTGCGGGCGAAGAAGGCACCTTTGGCAAATACGGTAATGGGCGTTAGTGGATAAGCTTTTTTAATCGCATCACAAATCTGAGCGATGTAGGGCAGTGAAAACGTGCGGTATTGGTCTGGCGAGAGAATACCCGCCCAAGAATCGAACAACTGCACCAAATCGGCACCTACGCTGATTTGAGCTTTCAGGTAGTCGATAGTGCTGTCGGTAATTTTTTGCAAAAGCCGGTGTGATAAATCAGGATCGGCATAGAGCATCTTTTTTGCTTTGGAGAACGTCTTAGAGCCACTTCCTTCAACCATATAGCAGAAAATGGTAAAAGGGGCACCCGCAAAACCTATCAGCGGAACCCGCCCATTCAGCTCCCTTTTTACAATTTTGATGGCCTCCAGCACATACCCCAAGTCTGTTTTAGCATCGGATACTTTTAACTTGTCCAGATCGGCTAGGCTTTGAACCGTTTGTGGAAAGTAAGGGCCGCGCTTTTCCGCCATTTCGTAAGGCAAGCCCATCGCTTCAGGAATGACCAGAATATCGGAAAAGATGATGGCTGCATCTACTCCCAGGATGTCTACAGGTTGGATGGTTACTTCGGCGGCCAGTTCGGGCGTAGTAGCCAGTTCAATGAATCCGCTGAGTTTTTCGCGCACAGCACGATATTCGGGAAGTATGCGGCCAGCTTGGCGCATGAGCCACACGGGCGTACGTTCGGTTTTTTCGCCCCGGGCTGCCCGAAGCAATAAGTCATTTTTTAGTTGCATCGGCGCAAAGATAGGAGACAATGGGTAAACAGGGGCACATGAAGCAAAAAAGCCCTTCCAGATTGCTGGAAGGGCTTTTTTAGAGTATATTTAGATCTTAAGGCAACCTTTATTTGAAAGGAACGGCAGTCTTTTGTTCTTTTACTGCACTTTGCGATGCCAGATTATCTACCACATTGGCTTGTAGAGTAATCACTAGATTTGGCTTGTTTAAGTCATTAGTGATCAAGGTAACTACTTCACTTTCTACGCCTTGGCTTGCTTTACGCGGAGAGTATTTCAACTCTAGTTGAGCCGTTTCGCCCGACTTTACCGCTGGAGTAGATAACTTGTAGGTTACACACATACAAGCACTTTGAATTTGCTCAATTTTTAGGTCATTTTCGCCCGTATTCATTAGCGAGAATTTGTGGGATACCGTTTGGCCTTTTTCTAGTTTGCCAAAACTATACTGTGACTTGCCCAACACTCCGGTAGGTGAGTTTTTCAGTTCTTCAGCAGTAGGTGCGGGTTTGGCAGCTTTGGGGTTTACATTGCCTTTAAGCGTCAACACCTGTGAAGGATTCGCTGCATTGCTGGTTACAGTGACAGTTTTATTGAAAGTGCCAGGACGACCAGTGCTGTTAAAGGACGCCATAATTTCGCCAGTCTTGCCAGGTAATACCGGCTCTTTAGTCCAGCTAGGGGTAGTACAACCACAGGATGCTTGTACGTTAGAGATGATTACGGGTTCTTTGCCCGTATTGGTAAACTCAAACTTATAAGAGGCCTGAACGCCTTCTTCTACGTTACCGAAATCGTGTAGATCGGACTTAAATTTCAATTCACCTTGGGCAAATGCTGCCGTAGCGGTGAGAACAAAGGCTGCAATGGCCAAAAATGGACGCAGAACTTTCTTTTTCATGTTGAGATATTAATTATGTTTTTTATTAAGGTCAATCTTTTAAAATGCAAACAAATATACACTGTTATTGAGGAAATTTCCTATATCCATGTACCATATTTACAAAGATATAAGCTTAGAGGCCGAAAAATAAACCAACTTGTAAGGTTGGCCTTTTTCCTTAACTTTGCTTACCTTCCTGTTGTAAACAATCCAAATCATTCATTCTTTAACCTGTATAGATTTGATTACAAATACTTTATCTCAGCAAAATGATTCACTGACGCGTGAAGTGAGTTTGAAGGTTTTCCAGCTAGCCTGCGAAAGTCGTCAGGCCAGCCTGATGGGGCGTAAGGAAGTATTTATGGGAAAAGCCAAGTTTGGCATATTTGGAGATGGTAAGGAAATTGCCCAGATCGCGATGGCAAAAACTTTCCGAGAAGGCGATTGGCGTTCTGGTTATTACCGTGATCAGACATTTATGTTTGCCATTGGTGAGTTGACGCTTCAACAATATTTTGCGCAGTTATATGCCCACGCTGATATAGAAGCCGATCCGGCCACGGCTGGTCGAATGATGAATGGACACTTTTCTACGCGTTCCCTGCAAATGGATGGCACATGGAAAGACCTAACTAAGATAAAGAACTCGAGTGCTGATATTTCTCCTACCTCCGGGCAGATGCCGCGTTTGGTGGGTTTAGCTTACGCTTCTAAATTATATCGTCAAAACGATGCCTTAAAGGGTTTGACTTCTTTTTCCAACAATGGCAATGAAGTCGCTTTTGGTACGATTGGCAATGCGGCTACTGCCGAAGGTTTGTTCTTTGAGTCGATCAATGCGGCAGGGGTATTACAAATTCCTATGATTACCTCCGTTTGGGATGATGGCTACGGCATTTCTGTACCCAATGAGTACCAAATGACCAAGGGCGACATTTCTAAGATGTTGGCTGGTATGCAGCGGACGGAAAAGGAGCCTGGCTATGAGATATTTACCGTACGTGGTTGGGATTATCCCACGCTGTGCGAAACCTATCAGGAAGCCGCTCGGATTTGCCGCGAAGAACACGTTCCGGTGCTGGTTCACGTGACTGAAATGACTCAACCCCAGGGCCATTCTACCTCGGGCTCACACGAAAGATACAAAAGTAAAGAACGACTGGCCTGGGAAGCGGAGCACGATTGTATTAAAAAGCTGCGCGAATGGCTGGTAGAAAATGCCTTGGCCTCACCTCAGGAATTAGATGTCATTGAAAAACAGGCGAAAGAAACGGTACGTGTAGCGCGGATGTTAGCCTGGAATGCCTACGTGCTGGATATGAAAGGCGACCACGAGGAAGCACTGCGGATGTTGGAAAAAATAAGCCACGAAAGCAATAGCCAGGCCGACATAGTGGCCGTTCGGGAAGAACTCCACCGAACGATCAACCCTATCCGGAGCGATGCCATTACTGCCGTGAAAAAAGTGCTGCGAATCGTTCGCTTCGAGCAGATTCCAACCCGGCAAACGCTACAAGCCTGGCTTGTAAAGGTGTTCAAAGAAAATGAAGAACGCTATAGCTCGCATCTGACTAGCCAATCGGCTGAATCGGCTTTGCACGTAAAAGAAATAAAGCCCATTTATAGCGAAGAGAGTCCACTGCTCGATGGCCGCGAAGTACTGAGAGCGTGTTTTGATGCCGCTCTTGCCCGCGATCCACGGGTGTTTGCCATTGGCCAGGACGTTGGAAAGATTGGGGATGTAAACCAGGGCTTTGCCGGACTACAGGAAAAATACGGTGAATTGCGCGTAACCGATACGGGTATTCGGGAGGCAACCATTGTAGGGCAGGGAATAGGAGCAGCCTTGCGTGGCTTACGTCCCATCGCTGAAATTCAGTACCTCGATTACCTGATATACGCCTTACAAACCCTTTCCGATGATTTGGCTTGTTTGCAATACCGAACCAAGGGAGGGCAAAAAGCACCGGTTATTATTCGTACCCGAGGCCACCGGTTAGAAGGTGTCTGGCATTCTGGCTCACCCATGGCCATGATCCTGGATGTACTGCGTGGCATTCACGTACTCGTGCCCCGAAATATGACGCAAGCGGCTGGCTTTTATAATACATTGCTCAAATCCGACGATCCAGCCCTGATTGTGGAATGCTTGAACGGCTACCGGCTCAAAGAATACTTGCCTGCCAACATTGGCGAGTTTTGCGTACCCATAGGCGAACCAGAGACCTTGCGTCACGGCTCTGATGTCACGATTGTAACGTATGGTGCCATGTGTAAAATCGCGATGACTGCGGCGGAGCAATTGGCTGATATAGGTATTCAGTGCGAAGTGATTGATGTGCAGACGCTATTGCCCTTCGATGTACACCACACCATTGTTGATTCTGTGAAGCGCACCAATCGGGTATTGTTTGCAGATGAAGACATGCCTGGGGGCGCTTCTGCTTATATGATGCAGCAGGTGCTAGAGGTGCAGCAGGCCTATCGCTGGCTAGATTCCCAGCCTCGCACGCTAAGCGCCAGAGACCACCGTCCTGCCTATACCACAGATGGGGACTATTTCTCTAAACCTAATGTGGAGGATGTATTCGATATCGTTTATGCGATGATGAATGAGGCTGACTCGCAGCAATTTCCTGGCTTATATTAATTTAATTGAAGTATAAAACAGACAAAAAAGGTCGGCTCTTTTCTCCATGAGTCGACCTTTTTTGTCTGTTTTTGTAATGTCTTCTGTCCATTTGCAAAGAAGTATCTACCTTCTAATAAGTACTGGAGTGGTTGTTATAGGAGCGCTAGCATTTTGTTTGTCATCAATAATGTAGATGTCAAATTTAATGGAGTCTTTAAGTAAGGTGGTAGGATAAAAAACCATAGAGTAATCAAGCGTGCCTTCGATGGGGCCAGGTTTATCAGTAGGGAGCTTCAGAGGAAAGAAATAACCTGAGTTGTCTACTAGCTTGCCAGAATTGTCTTTCCGAAGTTCCCAAATATTTCCATTTTTTACTAATGTTTTTACTACGTAATTTTTCTGTCCCTCTTTCCAAGGCGAAAGGTCTTTAATTTGCTCTTGGGTAAGGCCAAGGTTGCCATCACCATCTTCAAAATGGATAGAGATAATGACAGAATCGCCTTTGTTCCCTAAAAGACCGGTGCCCTTTGTGGGAATCAGGCGAATCTCTCTAAAGTCAATGCGAGGTACAAAAGAAAATTTGGGCTCTGTAAGGCAACTGGAAAGTGTCCAGCAACCAAGCACAACGGTAAATGCCGTTGCCACCTTAGCTAAATACATAGAAAAAAGATTTCTCATCGGTTGAACGAATGTGTTGAAATGCGTGTCAATTTACAAAAAAATATTCTGTCAGCGTAGTTTTGATACAGTTCCTATGAAGGTGACTACCCGCTTTAAAGAAGCATTCTTAACATTAGGATCTGTGGAATTGCTTCCCACTGCTTTTAACGATTTGGCTTTGGAGGTGTTTCGTTACCAGGCCGTTCATAATCCCGTTTACCGCGACTATCTGCATTACCTCCGCCGCGAGGTGAATCAAATCAATAGACTGGAAGAAATTCCCTTTCTACCCATTGAATTTTTTAAACACCACCGTATTCTTACCGATAATCCGGTGGCAGAAACCGTTTTTGAGAGTAGCGGCACCACTGGACAAACCCGAAGTCGGCATTTTGTGGCTGATCCCGCTGCTTACTTATCCATCAGCGAGCAGATTTTCGAGCAGTTTTACGGGCCGCTTACACATTACCATGTACTGGCTTTACTTCCTT
>JAZKGK010000265.1:0-3906 GCA_040385915.1 Bacteroidota bacterium | reverse complement strand
AAGAAGAATAAAGTCGAAAAGGACGAAGAGGAGGAGAATAAATAAGGAATGGGCAGATTTGCTGTTGTAAAGTCTTTTTTTTGGCTATTCATTTTAATAAGCTGTGGCCTAGGAATAGTTTTTTTCAATAGAAAAACACCTACAAATGAGGCATTTATTATTCAATTAAAAGAAAAGCAAGTAAAAGTTTACCTGGAAAAGCTGGATACGAATGCCTATATTCTTCATGCAGACACGTATGTGAACCAATACAAACAGCTTGCTTCCACATGGAAACTCAACTACCCGATCTATCAGCTTCAACACGGTGACGTAAATGGCGATGGGATAGAAGATATTGCGGTAGGAGTAATCAAAACCACCCGGTTTGATTCCATCAAAAGAAAAAGGCTATTTATATTCAAGCTGTTCGATGGCTATATCCGCCCGCTGTGGCTTGGTTCGCGTGTGGCGCAGCCTTTAGAAGATTTTAGAGTAATTGTTCAAAAGCCTTTTACCGCCATCCGCACCATTGAAAAAGAGCGGGACGGAAGTTATCTGATGGCAGAATATCGCTGGCGAGGGTTTGGGCTAGAGTTTCAGCAATACCTGCAACGCAATACATCCTTATCCGAAGCCAAGCAAAGACTAGCCAATTGAACGCAACCCCGAAAAGGCATCATCGACTTTACACATTAATCTCCATCTTTGCAATCCATTATTTTTCATCTCCTATCTATCCTTGATGCGGTTTCTACTCTTCTTTCTAACCATTACCCTCAGTCTTTTTTCTTGTTCTTCTGACCCAAAGGGAAAGCAAGAAAACAGCAAAGCTCCTCGCAAGCCAACTATCTTCGTGGGAGATGGCCCCATCATTTTAGGAGGCGAGAAACTGCTGCCAGTCGATTTGAAGCAGGATTTATCGAACAAGTCCTTACAAGAACTCCGGCTGCTTCGCACAGCGTTGTATGCCCGCCAGGGTTACCTGTTTATGGAAGCCGACCTAAGAGGTTACTACACCTCCACCACCGTCTGGTACGACTCTTTGATGGAGGCACGATTCTGGGCCGAAGACAGTTTGGATAAGCGTTTACAACCCGTCCAGTTCACCTTACAAGAACAAGCCTTTCTGGACAAAATCAAAGGGCTGGAAACACAGAAACAGGCGCAAAACTATGTCATGAAGAATGGTAGAAAGCTGGCTAATATTGATAACGTACTTAACTTTTTCCAATTCAAAAGCTTTCCGGCGGGGTTTCAGCAAAAACTGAAGGAGAACAACTTTGTGATCATTCCCAACGACAATCTCCAGCTCTTTCACGTCTACGAACAGAACGACTATAACCAGCTTCCCAACTTCGTTACGACCGACCTGTACCTGCAACTCTACCACATGTATTTCTCGTACCTGCTCAAATCGCTGGAGCAGGATAAATTTATTCCGCTGCTGACCGAGCTAACGGATGGGCTGTTTGAAGAATCGATGAAAGTCGCGAAAAGTACCTCTGACCCGAAGCAGAAAAAACTAGCGCAACAGATGGCGACCTTCTATGCCATTCCCTATTATCTGCTTACTGGTGGAAAACAGAGCCTCCCCGCTAGCTACCACGATCTGTTTGACGACGAGATAGACAAGATATTGGCTGAGGAAGATGCGCCTTCTGAGTTCTTGGATTTCAAAGAAGCGGCTTTTCCGTATAGCCTGTTCAAACCCCGCAGCCATTATACCCGCAGCGAGCCCGGCAAACGCTATTTCCGGGCAATGATGTGGCTGCAAACCGCTCCTTTTTGCCGCGAAAAAACCGAACAACTGGAGCAGGCATCTTTCAATGCCTTGGTACTGATGGGTAAAAGCCGCCAAGGAAAACCATTGATTGATCTTTACCAATCCGTTTTTCAGCCCATCGCCTTCCTAATTGGGGAACCTGATAACCTGTCGGTGATGGATATTTATTCATGGATGCAGAAAAACAAGGTAACTCAGCTGGCCCAACTGCTCCAGCCAGCCACGCAGGAAAAGATCAATGCCGAAATGATTTCCATCGTCAGCAAACGCAATAAGATTAAGCCCAAAATTGCCGTCAGTTGCCCAGACAAAATCAACTTCATGCCCCAGCGCTACCTGATTGACAATGAAATATTGCAGGAGCTGGTCGATGTGAAAGAAAACGCCAAACGGGCTTTCCCCAAAGGGCTGGATGTATTTGCGGTGTTTGGCAATGCCTCAGCAGAAAAGATTTTGTTCGACACCTATAAAGAATCGAACAATTGGGATAAATATGCTGCTACGCTGAACCAACTGAAGAGTAAACTGGGCAATTACCAGGGCTGGGATCAGTCGGTGTATACCAAGTGGATAGAAAGTCTGGTAGCGCTGCAACAAAAAGACCCGCAATACCCACCCTTTATGCAAACCTTTGAGTGGGACAAGAAAAACCTAAATACCTCTCTGGCTTCCTGGGCAGAGCTAAAGCACGATTCCAACTTATATGGCGAACAACCGGATGCGGCGGAGTGTGGGGGTGCTGGCCCGCCGCCGCCCATTACCCTAGGCTACGTGGAACCAAATGTCCGTTTCTGGCAAAAAATTGTAGAGCTCAATAACCTGACTGCCTCTCTGCTGAAGAAACATCAGCTCCTGACCGAAGACATTACGGCAAAGAACCGGGACATGCAGGAAAATGCTGCTTTTCTATTGTCGGCCAGCCAGAAAGAAATCAAGGGTGAACAGTTGAGCGAGCAGGAATACCAAACCATCGAAATCATCGGAAGCACCGCCGAATACCTCTCACTGTCCATTATTGAACCAGGAAAATCATTTTCTGACTGGGAAAATGTACAAGGTCCAGACAAGTCGGTGGCAGTGGTAGCCGACATCTACACCCGCAACATTAGCGGATGCCAGAAAAACGGGATTCTGCACGTAGGCACGGGAAAAGTAAATGACCTGTACGTAGTAGTACAAATAGAAGGAGCCCTTTACCTCACCAAAGGAGCCGTTTTCAGTTATTATGAATTCGAGCAACCACTGGGACAAAGGCTTACGGATGAGGAATGGCAGAAAATGCTAGACGACAACCAAGCCCCCGCCCTGCCCGACTGGATGAAAGACATCATCCTGCCCACCAAAGACAAACCCGTCCCCGACGAAAAGATTTTTTATAGCTCAGGATGTTAAATAAATCTTCCTTGTTGCTGCCCTGCCTGGTTAGCCTATTTTTCCTTTCCTGTGAAAGGGAAAAACCGAGCCTTACGTTGAGTTTTACGGGCGACCTGCTGCTTGACCGGGGTGTGCGGGAACAAATTACCCGACGCTCCATCGCTTCCCTTTTTGAGCCAATAAAGCCAATCCTGAGCCAATCCGACTTTGTGGTAACCAACCTGGAATGTCCAGTGACGAAACGACAGACCCCAGTGGTGAAGAAATACATTTTCCGCGCGGAGCCGGAGTGGCTTCCTGAGGTGAAGAAGGCGGGAATTACTCACCTGGGAATGGCCAACAACCACACCTATGACCAAGGCCGAGAGGGAATAACCGACACTTATAAGAACGTAACCCAGGCGGGCCTGGTCGCTATTGGATATGGCCAGAACCAACAGAAAGCCTGTGAGCCAGTACTGGTAGAGAAAAATGGCATTCGGGTGGCGCTATTTGCTTCTGTTTTGCTACCACTCGAAAACTGGCCTTACCTGCCCGAAAGCCCAGGTATTTGCCAGGCTACCATTTCCCAACTGTCCGAACGGATCAAAGCTTACCATAACCAGCAACCTGCCGATAAGATTGTCGTGATACTCCACTGGGGCGTAGAATTCCAGACTTCCCCGGGCATTATCCAGCGCAAAGAAGCCAAAAGCCTGATCGACGTCGGTGCTGATGCCATCATTGGCCACCATCCGCACGTGGTGCAGCCTCTCTCCTACTACAAA
>JAZKGK010000264.1:0-14608 GCA_040385915.1 Bacteroidota bacterium | reverse complement strand
CACACGTAGAGGTCGATAAAGGCTGATTCGTATACGCTTCTATGGCCTGAAAACAAAATTCTACCATGCCTTCCGGCAGCTTTCCGTCCGTGAGGTAGCCTTGGGTAGTCAGGTTGTGAGGCTGAAAATAGGGAGCCAGATCTTCCAGCGTCAGGCGTACGGGCATGCCCGTTTCTACCACCAACGGTTCGATGTAAGCCCCTTCGTTGGTCTGTATCTTTAGTCCGCCGGGCGCAGTAATGCTCATCCGCAGGCGAATACGCAGGGTTGGCTTCAGCAGATCTCGGTTGATGAGGGTAACCGTCAGTTTTTCACGGGTTCCGCTGTAATAATCGCTCAGGTAGAGGCTGTAGGGTGGCAGCAAGTGGGTATTTACCTGTACTGGATAGGTAGTTTGTGCCAACACGGGCGCCATACACCATACCAACAGAAAAAGAAGGAGCCCGTAACGTTTCGTCGTCATTGAATGGGTATTACTTAGTCACTACTTTGAATGTGGAAAGTCCTTTGGGGGTGATGAGTTGCAACATATATAAGCCTCCACCGAATGAGACGGATACTTCAAAATCTACCTGGCTAAAGGATTGATTATTAATCACTCTCTCGATAATAATGTTGCCTTGCCCCGAGTATAGGATGAGGGTAAAGTCGGCTGGTTCTCTTAGTTCAACCGTGGCCGTAAACTTTCCGCTGTTAGGATTCGGACTCACCATGAACTGCTTAATGAACGGCTCTTCCGGGGTCTGATAATCCGTTAACTCACTTTTATCTACCACGCGTACGGGTTTGCGCACCGTTTGCTCACAGGCGCCCTTAAAGCTTCTCAAACCCACTTCATATACGCCATTCTTGTCAAATAGCAGCTCGAGGTAGCTGGGTTGCTGATCCTTTACACTCACGCCCGGGGGCAGTATCCATTCCACCCGATCGGGAGCGGGATGACTGATATTGGCCAGGCGTACTTTCTCTCCTCTCGGCACCCGGGTAGCCACCACAAAATCAGCGGCTATTTCGGCATCGTCGCGGGTAATCTTAATTTCATCGGCATTCACGCATCCTTTACTATCCGTTACTTCAAGCGTATAGGTTCCTGCTTCTACCAGTTTTGCAGAAGCGGTCTCCGCAAATGGCTCGCCTTGTTTTAACCAGACATATTTTGCTGCCACATCGGCGATAGTGCCATTGAGTTCCAATACCTGGTCTTTACACAGCACGCGGTCAGGTCCCAGGTCTACCGATAATAGGCCTGGTTGAATTAATGTATATTCCTGGGTGATAAAACAATTATTGGCATCCGTTACTTGTACCGAATAAGTGTCTTCTGCCAGTCCCTGAACCATCGCAGTCGATTCGCCGTGTTGCCATTGATATCGATAGGGTGATTTTCCTCCGGTTACTGTTAAGGCAATAGAACCATTTTTATCGCCGTTGCAAGTAGGTTGACTGATGGAATCGTGTATAGCCAATCCATCAGGTACTGTCACTTCGGTTTGCCCATACGATGTACATCCCCGTACATCGGTCACCACTACCGAATACCATCCATCGCTTAAATTAGCAAGGCTGCTGGTTGTCTCGTCGGTAGTCCAGGTATAGCGGTAGGGCGGGGTGCCCCCTGTGGGGAAGGCTGCAGTCGTACCATTCCGGTCGCCGTTACACAGCAGTTGAGACGTTTGGAAGTTTATTTTTAGTGCATCCGGCTGTACCAGCTTAAAGTCCTCAGACCAGGCAATGATGTCATTCCGATCAGTAACTTTGACCCGATATAAGGCTGATGGCTGGTCAGTTACCAGGCTATCGGATGCGCCAAAAGCAACCAGGGCATTGTCCTTGACGGTAAACCATTCGTATTGATACGGATGATAGACCTGTCCTGGTAAGTAAGGTCTGCCTCCCATGGCGTGCGCCACCAGTTCGCCATTCGATTCGCCATAGCAAGACACATAGCGATGCTGCGCCAGGTCGACTTGTAGCAAGGGCGGTTCCTGCAATACGATGGTGAGGGTGTCGTAACAGCCGCAGCGGTTTACTTCGGTTTGAGGGGAGGGTAAGCTATAATTTGTATCTTCCACCCGAACCCGATAGGTGCCTTTCCCCAAACCCGACAAGGTGCTCTTCTGACTGGTTCCTTCCGTTTGGGTAGGCTCAGCCGCAAGCGTTTGCCCATGGGCGTTCATCCAGTAAAAGGTATAAGGCATCGTACCCTCTTGCGAACGTACGGTGATGTATCCGTTGGTGAGGCCATAACCTTGCGGTTCAACGCTTTCTATTATGCTGACCAATACCTTTTGGGCTGGTTGGACAACCGTGCGTACATAGGCAATTACTTGCCCACTTCCATCCTGGGGGCTGCAACCATTGGTATCCTTTATTTTAACGGTATAAGTGCCGGTTTTTAGATTGACAAAACTATTCCCGGCAGTTTCCGTGAGCGCAATCGTTGTGACTAGGATATCTGCCTGATACAAGGATGCCGTATAACTTCCGGTTCCCCCTTTGGCCGTAACGTCGATCTTGCCATCGGCGCCATTATAGCAATGCACTGCCGATTCGACGGCGGTAAAAGTGACCGGTTGGCGTACGGGTACTGACACTTGTTTGTTGTGCGAGGTGGGGTCCTCCGTAAAAGTATAATTGCTGTTAAAACGTCCGTTGAAAGACAAGGTCTGGTTAGAAAAAGACTCGAAGCCTTCTAAAGTGAATTGATTGCCGGGTGATAATTGATCAATGTTTTCGGGTCCTACCAACAAGGTATTAAGAGAAAAGCCGATTGTTTCTCCGGGGTATAGGCTTCTGTCCAGGGTTACGGTTAGTTTGCCATCGTTGAAATACGAACAGGAAGGAGGAGTGGCTTCGACCGCTAAAATATTCGGGGCAGAAAGCAGGGGGATTAATGTAAGGGGGATAGAATACTTGTCGCACCCATAATTAATCCTAACACGCATACTTTTTTTCGGCAGTATGACATCATTGATGAAATTAATATTGGGAATGTCTTTGCCCGAAAAGCTGAGCACACTTGAACCCGATAAAGCGGCGGGAAAATTCAGCCAAGTATCCCCACCGATTTGATATTGCCACTGGTATACGGAGGAGGGAAAGCCCTGAGTGGCTTTGATCTGAATGGGGTGGGCTTGGGGTAAGTAGAAATTTTCAGGCCCGGTCTCCTTTTGATTGCTTCGGTTAAAGTAGTAGAGGTTTATGGCCTTGGGGTAAATATCTACTGTGATGTAGCTTTTCCACTGCGGAACTCTATCGAAATAATCCTGTTGAAAGCAGCCGTTATAAGTAATGAGAATCTCGCTTTCGCCGCTATTCCCGGTACATCCAAAGAAGTTTTTCCACTGCCTTTCACCCCTAAACTTAATTTTAGTTAGCTTCTGATTGATGGGGATAGGTAGTGTTTTTGAATAGTCCTTCCAAGGCCATTCGCCGATAGGATTCAAATCCTGGTCCCAGAAAGGCTTTTCAGCTTCGCCGGTCAGCGTGGTATACATCTCAAACTTATTGGTGCAATCACCATCGTGGTTGTTCGCGTCATCCCGGGCTCTGACCAGAAAACTGGCCTCGTACTCACCGGTTTCCACGTCCTGGGCGTATAACTGGGTGTAACTGCCCAGGGCTATGATCCACAATAAAAGTCGTTTCATCTTCAATATTTTATCTGAAAAAATCAATTGCGAATACTTACTTTCGCTACCGAACCAGTCTTCCCACTGGTAAGCACAGCCCGGATCACGTACTCATACTGCACGCCAGGTTGCACATCTGCATCTTGCACCTGTTGCTCAAAAGCTTTGGTTACTTTCCACAGAGAGACGCCTTTTCCGGCTTCCCCTTTATATAACTCAAATGATTGGGCTCCCTTGACGGTATGTTTCCAGCTTAAGAGAATGCTGTGATCTTTTTTATTGACTTTACCCGAAAAGTCCGTGATAGTCCCTATTTCAGTAGCTCGGCCACGGGCTTGTATGGTGACGATAGGAGAGGGAGCAGAGGCTAGCCCGCCGGCGGTAACGGCTTTCAGCGAATACTGGTAAAAACGGTCGGCTTCAGTTGTTTCATCCGTATAACTAAAAGCGCTTTTATCGGTAATGGTATGAATGAGTCGGTTCTGCTGGCTGCCTTTTTCCTGGCGGTAAAGCTGTAGGGACGCCATGTTTTCTTCCTGTCCGGTTACCCACTCCAGCCGTATTCCCTGGTCGGTAAGCTTGTAAATAGTAATCACCGGAGGGGAAGGAGGTACCAGGTCAGGCTTCTGCAATTCAGCTACGGCTGACTGCTCCGATTGGTTATAGCGCAAATCCACGGCTGCAATCGCGTAGTATACCTTGCTATTCAGGTTATGTACATCCAGCGTATCCAGGAACTGATTGCCTCGTACGGCTACATCGGTAAGGGGAATGCGTTCTTCTCCCTGAGTCTGGCCCCGGTACACCCGATAACCCAGCAAATCTTTTTCCGTATTGGATGTCCAGGAAAGGCGGACTACGCCCAGGCTATCTACAGTGCCTTTTAGTCCGGTGGGTATGGCGGGCGGCAGGGTATCGGCGGGTTGTACGAGTATGGGAAAGGATAAGACGGGTTCGCCTTCGTGTGGGATAGCCGCAATTACGAAGTAGTTACTCACCTGTAACTTGTCGTAGCCAATTGTTCGGGTAGTCGGAGCGATGCCAGCTAATACCGGCAAAAACGGCCCCTTGTCATTGTCAGCATACTGTAATTCGAAGCCCTTGATCTGTTCGTTACCCCGTTCATCAAATTCCCAGGCAATGTCTACCCCGCCTAGATTCGTTGGCTTTACCTGCTGAATGTGAGGAACATAGGCTAATGTATTCTTTCCTTCTCCACGCACCATAGCCGAAGCCGGACCTTCCTCGCTGAAAGCCGTTAAGCCAACAATGCGGTAATAAGTCGGCACGGCATTACTAACCAGCGTATCCATATAATACATGCGGTCATTAGGCTTGCCATCTTTGCTATTCAGGTTGGTGAAAGGTATTTCCGAAAGTCGGGTAAACGTTTGTCCATCACTTGACTTTTCGATGAAATAGGAGTTGTATACATTCCCTAAAATTTTATAATTCCAGGCCAGCATGACAGTTTTATTGCCAAAGATGGCCGCCAGGTCCTGTGGTTGTGGCAATACCTGGTAATCGTCCAGACTTACGTAGACCGAGCCCATAGCAATACGGGCCATCTTTTCTCCCGGCACGGGAATGATGCGATACAAATAGCGTTCATAGGGTTTCGCGGTTTTATCTTCAAATCCCCAACCTGCCAGCACCGCCGCCGGATAGCACAGATCGGCCGCGTACATCGACACTAAATAACGTTGTTCCAACTCCTGCGCCAGCGCCATCATTTTTGATACGCCCTTGGCATCGTCGCCTGAAAGTTGAAAGTTTTGCCCGTACAGCGCCTGGGCTATTACTGCTGCGTAGTTATTGCTGGTAGCCAGCGTTTGCCAGTTGTCCAGGGGCTGAGGCTTTAATGGTTGCGGGGTCAGGATCGTCTTCTCGGGTTGGGCGAGTATTTCTTTGTTACGGACTACGGTGTAGCGTTCCACCCGAAAGCCAAAACGGTTACTCTGTTTCCAGGCCAAAGGTGAGTTCACTGCCCAGCGTAGTTGAATACCCTCCTTCTTCACATTGGCCCGAACACGCACGTGTAAACTGTCCTGTGCCTGCGCCGCGAAAAAGGCAAAAACTGTAAAAACCGTAAAAAGAAGCTGTTTCATCATTGCCTATTTGATGTTGTTTAGATAGTCGAAATAGACCATACTGCCTTTGGTGCCATCAGGCAGGACATACTGGAATCTCACTGTGTATTTTCCGGCACTAAAGGCAGGGCAAATGTTATTCACAATGGTAGAATATTGCGCCAGTGTAGGGGTGTCTACAAAACGGTTGACCAACTGATTTTGAATGTTGTAATAATCTTCCTGGTACACCTGAGGTAAGGCATAGACGAAAGGAAAATATTGGCTGGCATAGCCGGTGTACTTGCCATTTTCTATTTCAGTCAAATAGCTGGAGAAAATTGGAATAGCCTTCGCCGGAGGAACCCCATACTTTTCAGGATCGCGGTTGGTCACCAAAATATTTCCTGCCAATGGGTATGGCTGGTAGAGTACCGGATACATTGATTTTTGATAAAAATCATCTGATAAGGTTGCCATTCCTTCTACCAAAGGCCGACCAGCACTGTATTCGTTGCCGACAAGCTCAATTGGCTCAAAGGGTTCGGTCACGTTAAGCTCATACAGGAGGTTGATGATCGTAGAGGATACTTTTTGCCAGGAATGTCTTTTCTGCGGATTACCCGCCATCTTCTGGGCAAAAGTATGATAGCGACTGGTGGCAAAAGAATAGTCAAGCAGACTTTTGCCTACATCCTCCCGCACCACCTCGTTTGCCTTCGCATGGGCAACCGTAATCACATCATTTTCATTTCCAACGGATTGTCGCTCTTCTGCTGTTGCGCCTACGAGTCCGCTTCCTTCTTTCGGCATGGTCACTATACTTACCGAATACGTTTGCTGCGTTGCCAGTTCGGCCATGCGGTAGGTAAGCCGATTGTTGCTGGCGTCGTAGGTAAAGGGCACCGCCTGTTTGCTGCCAGCCAATTGGATCATGTGAACTTCATGCTTGAAGTCGCTGGAGAAAAGATAGCTTTGCCCACGCTTCAATTGAATGATTCCCGCTTGGGATTCATCTTTCAGGAAGAACTTCTGGTCCACCACCGGATAGGCAAAGTCCACATTATGTAGTGGAATAACCGTGGGCGCTGTACCGGTTTTAAAGGTCACTTCCATGGTTTCTTCCGCCTTCTGTCCGGAGGTATACACCACGATCCAGCGACCGTTTTGTAGCTGTTCAAAGCCTACCTTCACCACTGCCTTCAATGATTTGCTCGGTGGCAATACCTCTTTGGACAGGAACGATACCCGGTCTTGGTTGCTGGCCCAGTCTAATTTCCCTTCCACAAGTTGGTTGTTGTCCAGTACTGAAAAAGAAATAAGCTGAATGCGGAAAGTCTTTGGGCCTTGATCATCTTCCACTTCGAAAGGAACGCCAACCCGCATGTTGAAGGCAGCCTGCGGAGCGGTAAACACATCCACGCCATCGGCATTGGCTTTGGGCGTGAGGTCACTAATCATACGGGTCTCCAGGGGGCTTGCGCCCGGCACCACCAGTTCGCATTCTTCGCCAATAGTCATCTTGAAGCGGCACTTTCCTTTGACCAATCCACCCAGTAAATCAAATTGTACGCCCAGGTATCCTTTCACAAAGGTTGGGTTGGGTAGCTTGGCCTGCATGAGTGCAGCAGCGGCCCCTTTAATAATTGGAATTTTAGTTTTCAGAAACCACAAGTTCACTTTTATGCCTAATTCTCCCTGTAGATACACGTACGCCTGTCCATTGGCATACCAGCCATCAATTCCTATCTTGCCACTACGCCCCTTGCATTGCATGTCCTGATAGTCTTTTAACATTATATCAAAGCCGAGCCCAGCCTGGAAATTGGCGTATAAGACCAAAAAGGAAAGATCACCCGTGGAAACTTTCAAGCTGGCTCCGAAGGCAAATCCCTTTCCATCACCTAAGGCGTTCAAGTCTCGCATGTAGTCAAGTTCCGCCATATCTACCCCCAGGATGTCGGCCACTTCTTTGGGCGGCGGCGGGGAACCCGGAATGCGCGATCCCATCATTAAATACGAACCTGTTTCGACGCTAATCGAGCCAATGCCCATCTTTAGGCCCAGGCGGTCGGTTGGGGTGCCCATATGGACGTACCATTCCTTCGGATCAATGTGTAACACAGCCCATCCAGCCCGGTTTCCAGAGGCCGTTCCCCGGATAACAACCGCATTCACGTATAAATCAAAGGTGGCGTGCAGGGAACTTTGGGTAAAATCATATTGAATACCCATGGCGGCGGAGAAACCGGTCTCGCCAGGCGTTTCAGATGGTTGGAATACTTTGGTGGCTGCTTTGTTGGGTTCGTATTGTTTTAAGTTTTCGAGTGTCTTGGCAAGGGCCGGATTATCGCCCACAAATTTCTTTTCCAGCTCGGCCACCTTGCTAAACTTGTCACCCACAAATTTTTCAATGTTGTCCGTGCCTGGGATTTTGCCCACGAACTTGGCAAAGCCGTAGAAACCGATAAAGTTTACTCCACCCGTACGGTTGAAGCCTATTTCAAAAGATGCTTCTCCATTGATAGCGGCATCATTGGCTACATTAAACAGTACCGCCGCTTTTACTCCAATGCCAGAGTTTTCATCCGGTATGTACCGGCAACCGGTAGGAGAAGATTGTAAGTCAGCCCCATCTCTTTTCATCCGATACGAAACACCTCCGCCAAATCCACTCAGGTTCAATGGCGGATAGACGGCAATCGGAGTACCGAACTTCACGCGGGCATCCACAAACCAGTATCGAAATTCCTTACGTCCAAACATTGCCCTTGCACTCACATTGAAGCCTTTCAACACTTTATCAAAAGTCATATCAATCTTGCCGGCAAAGCCATCTCCGTAGATAGGATCATCGTTAAGAATAATCAGTTCGGCTTTCAGCGTAAACGTTTCGGCTATTTTTGCATTCACCGCAATACTGCTGATTTTCATCTTCTGATATCGCCAGCGTTGGGAAGGCGGCTCCTCACTTCCTTCCGGGGTTTCGTACAAACCACCAATAAACTCCAGGCGGGTGCTGCCCGCAAACATATTATCGCTAAGGGTGAGCTTAATGTCCAAGCCTAGGGCTACTTCTTTTTCGCTTATCCGAACGCCGATCCGGTCAACGGAAACAGGGAAGTTCATCATCTTCAACTCCCCTTTATAGCCAAAATATTCTGCCGTAAAGCGAGGCGCATCCGTTTTTAGATGCAGGCTCCGAAATTCAATCCCTTTAAAATTAGCTATCGTTTTCCCGGTAGAATCCTGGGCGGAAGCGCCATCCATACGCGCAGCCAGGTTCAGGCTTCCGTGTAATAAAGCTTCGGGTTTGAATTTTCCGTCCACTACCCGTAAGGCGACGTACGAATTTGGCAATAAGGCAGCTTCTGCTCTGAAAACATCAAATTTAAAGGCCTTCATTGGTTTTACTTTGAGTACATATTCGTTGTCTGCCGTTATCAGCGCTTCGTACCCCAGCGTGGATTTTTCAGAGACCGGTAAACCAATCATGCCGGAGAATCCAGCGGCAGTTAAGCGGTTGGCCTCCAGCGCCAGCGAAAACTCATCTACTGAAAACCGCCAGCCCGATGCACTTCCCTTATTAATGGGTAAAAGGCCGGAAGCCGCAAAAACACCACTGAGGCCGTTGTTGTCAATCAGCATATGATGGGCATCAAAGGAAACACGTTTATTTCCCTTTTCAGAGAATTGCTTAGGAAGGGTAATGCCGAGATCGCGCACAAAAACGCCCCTCCATAAGGTAGGGTTGCCCGGAATCATAAAATTTTGCTCGTAACCTGGCGGATACACAATCGAGGCATCATTACGAATATCGCTAAAGTCAAAAACGGCTTCTCCCAAAGTAAAAATAAAGCCATCCAATCCTTTGACTTCAAATGGAGGTAAAGCCACGGCGGCCATTACATCATTCCAGTCCTTGACAACTGTTTTGAAAGCGCCCTTTACCCGTCCGGGTATAGGATTTCCCTTGGCATCCATCGGAGTCATTAAACTCTCCGGAAACTCTAATTCTGCCGAAATACCCATTTCTTTAAAGCCCTGGCAGTCGACCGATACATAGGTAAGCTCTTTGGCTCTTCCAGAAATATTATCAAAATCTCCTTTCAGAATCAGTGCAGCGGTGTTTCCATTAACCGGGATGGAGATATCTCCCATTAATACCAGAGAGGCGTCTCCAATAATGTCTCCACTATGAGAAAGCTTGATTCCCTGCGCGCCAAAAAACAGGAGCTTGGGTTCCTGAGGAATTTTGATGCGGGCAAAAATGGTCAGTTCACTATAGTTAGTCTCCCAGCGAATATCACTTACCGCTACAGTTATTTCAATGTTGCTGATGGTCTGTTTAATTCCCATCGGCAAAACGTTCATATCTGCATAAGCAAGAGACTCAGTAAAATTGTTGGATTGATCTAATTTGGCAAACGTTTCAACGGCCTTCCGATAGCTCTCAGGCGTAGATTGATTAGATATTGCAGTGGACTGAGCAACTACTTTACTGCCAATAGAAAATAGTAGTACAAGGAAAACCTGAAACCCAATCCTAAAAAAAAGGGTTTCTAACATGTAAAAAAACCTGGCCGACATTAATGGAGGATTTACTTAATCGCACAAATAAGTACTTTTTGTTGTGTTCCATAGGTATGTATAAGCCTTTTCCATTACCTGCGTAAGTATTAGGCCATCCTTACGCTAGGGTGCACCCCAAATGTAGGGCAGGTTTCTAAAGTATAGGTCATTGCTCACAGCAAAGTAGCTAATTGTCTTTCAGGCGACAGTTTGCCACAGATCCTTCTTCTACTTTTAAGGAAAAAGAATCTGACCATGCGCAAACCAAACTTCCCGCTCCTAGCCGTCTTGTTTTTATTAGCGAGTTGTGTAGGAACCGACTTTGTAGACGATCCCGATTCGTCGAAGGTGCCGGAGACAATCGTCATATCTCCGACCAATGCATCGGTGCTGGTTGGCAAGCAACAGACCTATGCAGCCAAATTCTATAACCACTTTGGCAAAGAAATCCCACAGGTTTTTGCCTGGTCGGTAACGGATACCAGCCTGGCAAAGATAAGTTCAGAAGGCATCGTTACTGGCATAAAGGCTGGACAGGTAAAGGTAAGCGCCAGCCTGTCCACCATCAGGAGCGAAGAGGCATGGCTGACAATATTGGAAAGTGCCGAGAGTGTAGCCTCCGTAAAGATTGTGTCTGGGGCTTCCAAAATGTATCTGACCGAATCGATTGCTCTCCAGTTGGAAGTAGTCAATGCATCTATGCAGCCGGTGAAAAACCCTGTCATCCGCTGGGAAAGCGCCGATCCGTCGATTGCCACCATCGATCAGGCGGGCAGAATTTTTGGGGTGAAGGCAGGCACTGCGGTCTTCACTGCTTTTGCCAATGGAATCAAAAGCGCCCCCGTTTCAGTTGAAATTGCGCCTATTTCTTTGACAGCAACGATTGTGCAAGGCACGGTAGTAAATGATTATGCCAATGGAACGGCTAAGCTTTTGTATGCGAAAGGTAAACTTAGCCTTCAGTTGGAGAATGATTTCCTTTCTAACAAAGGCCCTTCCTTGTTTGTGTATCTGGCTAATTGTGCTGTGCTAACCAGCGCTAATCTGGCCGAATGTGTTCGCCTGGAACTATCACCCTTGAAGAGCCTGGCTGGTTTCCAAACGTATGACATTCCCGCTGGCGTATGGATAAATGATTATAGTCACGTAATCATTCAATGTAAACCCTTTGTTGTCACCTTCGGATCAGGAAAATTTCAATAAGTATGCGTATGAAAACGGTAGGCTTTTTCTGGCTTTTGAGCATTACAATGATTCCTTGCGCCAACGCTCAGCTTCTTGTTCGTGACAAAGGCGACTTCATTATTTCGCTGGAGCAGCAGTTTGTTCGGGCAAAAGAAGCGTATCAGCTAAATGATAATGTGTTATCCTTGCCCACACTCAACCAATATACTTCCAAAGCGTATCTAGCCTACGGATTTTCTCATCGGCTTAGTGCTTTCACCAGCGTCCCTTTTCTACAGGCCGTTACCCTCAACAGGACGATAGGGAAGGGAAGTGGCGACACGCTATTTCTGGGAGACAGGAATATTGGTTTTGCAGACCCGGAAATTGGCTTGAAATACGCCTTCTATAAGTCGCCAACAACGGTCTTGAACGCTACTGCGCTCGTTGGATTGCCTTGGGGCGAGTCGCGGCAGGCCAATGATTTAAGGACAGGAGATGGAGAGTTTAACCAGCAGGTTGGCGTAGAAGCCACTTATTCCTTCCCGCATAGCCATCATTTCATAAGTATTCGAGCCGCTTACAACAACCGAACGAAAGGTTTTGCTGATGAATGCTTGTATTCCGCTCAATGGGGTTATACTATTCAAAATAGATGGAGCCTGCTTTTGTCGGTGAAAGGCAACCAAACCTTGTATAATGGCCAGTATTACGATGCATCGGGCGAGCTGATTGGCGGCTCTAAAGGACTGTATGCCAACAATGAAGCCAAGCACCAACTTGTTCCTGAACTCAACTACCACCTCAATAAGACCTTGGCTTTGCAGGGCCGCTGCGAATTCATATTTATTGGGAGAAATACCTTGAAAGCTCCCCTATATTCAGTCGGTTTTATATTCCACTCCCGTCAGTAACCCGTTTGGCTAAGCCTTAGCCATTTGAGGCGTTTTGTAGCGAAGGTATCCATCCGAACAAGCACATGGTGTTTGCCGAATGGATACCTTTTTTAGTTGCAGCCGTTTGTCATCAAAAGCAGCGTGTTTATTTAAACCTAACCGGATAAAAAGACCCAACACGGACATTTAGAGGAAGCTATTGGCTGATACGAAGGAGCGAATACAGTTTAATCAAAAAAGCTATCTTTGGAATAATTTAGAGCCGAACTGACCAAACTCGATGCGAAAAATTTAAACACAAATAATCATCCCTCCCATGAACAAGACTAGAATTTTAATGACTGCTGCTTTCTTGCTGCTAACAGTTGCGTTCGCAACCGCAGAAGTGAAGCTACCAAAAGTATTTACGAACAACATGGTATTGCAGCGCGACAAGCCGGTAAAGGTTTGGGGCTGGGCAGCCAAAGGGGAGTCTGTTGCCGTTAGTTTCAATGGACAACAAGCCAAAGCCAAAGCCAACAACCAAGGCGCCTGGGTAGTCACTTTGCCTGCTATGCTATACGGCGGCCCTTTTGACATGACTGTAACCGGTAAGGCGAATACGGTAACGTTAAAAAATATTCTTATTGGTGATGTGTGGATCTGTAGTGGACAATCCAACATGGAATGGATTATTCGGAACACTAATCATGCGGAGAAAGAAATAGCAGAAAGTGCGTATCCATCCATCCGCCTGTTCACCGTAGAGAAAGCCCTGAGCTTTACTCCCAAGCCTGATTTGGCCGGAGGAACGTGGTTAGAATGCAATCCTGCCACCATTGGCGATTTTTCTGCCGTTGCTTATTTCTTTGGTCGAAAACTCAACAAAGAACTCAATATTCCCATTGGCTTGATTAATAGCTCTTGGGGAGGAACCAACATTCAAACCTGGACCAGTTGGGATGTGATGTCCCAACAGGAAGAATACAAATCGCTTACTCCTGCCAAGTATACCGAAATGGTGAATAATAGAGGAACAGCCCAGGAAAAATATGCTGCTGCTTTGAAGATTGATAAAGGTATGGCAGAAAAATGGTTCGATCCTGCGGCATCCGTAACAGGCTGGAAAAAGATTCAAGTGCCTTCCAATTGGGATCAAACGGAGATTGGCCCCGAGGATGGGATTGTTTGGTTCAAAAGTGAATTTGATGTGCCTGCTGACCTCGCTGGAAAACCGGCAACCATAAGCCTTGGGCCCATTGATGATTGGGATGAGACCTATATAAACGGTGTGCTGGTGGGAAAAGAATATGACTTTACCAAACCCCGAATATATACCCTCAATACTGGACTGAAAGCGGGAAAAAATTCCATCATTATCAAAATAACGGATGTTGTAGGTGGAGGAGGATTGTACGGAAACCCAGAACAGCTCTTCGTAGAGGTAGGCGGACAGAAGATTTCATTGGCTGGCGAGTGGCAGTACAAACCCTCTGTCCTTTCTTCTTACTACGGGGTTAAAAGTTGGGGGCCTAATGAATTTCCATCCCAGTTATATAATGCGATGATCGCTCCGCTTACGCAATATTCGCTTAAGGGAGCTATCTGGTATCAGGGTGAAAACAATGCGTACGAAGCATTTAAGTACCGCACCCTATTCCCCAATTTGATCAATGACTGGCGCAGCAAGTGGGGCAACGACCTTTCGTTTTACTGGGTACAACTGGCCAACTTTATGAAACCCGCCGATGAGCCGGTTGAAAGCCAATGGGCTGAGCTTCGGGAAGCGCAAACCAAAACCTTGTCACTGCCCAACACCGGCCAGGCGGTTATTATTGATATTGGCGAAGCGAACGATATACACCCGCGCAACAAACAGGATGTGGGGTATCGTCTTGCGTTAGCAGCCCTGAAAACAACCTACGCCAAAGACATTGTTTACGCCGGTCCAATCTATCAATCCATGAAGATACAAGGCAACAAAGTCCTGCTCAGTTTCTCAAATACTGGCAGCGGATTGGTAGCCTTGCGAGATAAATACCATTATATCAGAGGCTTTGCCATTGCTGGTGCAGATAAAAAGTTTGTCTGGGCTAATGCTTATCTGGAGGGAGACCAAGTAGTGGTGTCGAGTGATGCCGTTAAAAATCCGGTAGCTGTGCGTTATGCCTGGGGCGACAATCCAGACGATGCGAATCTTTATAACCAGGAAGGTTTGCCCGCTACCCCTTTTAGAACCGATGATTGGAAGCCGATCACGCAAAAGTAAGGCCGCTGAAAGCGATTGGTAAAAGGC